>CALAZP010000113.1 GCA_937926355.1 uncultured Saprospirales bacterium | reverse complement strand
TTTGGTATTTACGTTTCTGAGTTTCTTGGCAATTGGATTGCCTGTTGCCTGGGGATTGGGGTTGGCTAGTTTTTGTACCATGCTAATAACTGTTCCGCTTTTACCTGCCGCAACGACTATTGCGCAACGTATGGCTACTGGATTAGATAGTTTTTCACTTCTAGCTATTCCTTTTTTTGTTTTGGCAGGAGAAATTATGAATAAGGGGGGAATTGCTAGGCGATTAATAGAACTGGCCAAGGCTTTAGCTGGTCGATTACCTGGTAGTTTGTTGTATGTCAATGTCATTGCAGCTATGTTATTTGGAGCCATTGCAGGTTCTGCAGCTGCTGCTGTTTCCGCTATAGGTGGTATTTTAGGTCGACCTATGGAAGAAGAGGGGTATCCAAAAGAATTGAGTGCAGCAGTTAATATTACGGCCTCTACCAATGGATTGATTATCCCTCCATCTAATATTTTAATTGTTTATTCATTAGCCTCTGGGGGAGTTTCTATTGCGGCTTTGTTTGTAGCGGGTTACTTGCCAGGAATTTTGGTGAGCTTACTTTTGATGATTACAGCTGGATTCTTTATTAAAAGAAATCAATTACCAGCAGGATCTCCAACTACTTGGCGATTACTAGTTAAAAAAACATGGAACGCTATCCCTTCTTTGATGTTATTGATCATTGTTATTGGGGGCATAGTTGGAGGGATTTTTACCGCTACGGAAGCTTCTGCTATTGCGGTGGTCTATACTTTGGGTTTAGCTTTTTTTTATGGAGAAATTAAGCTAATGGAATTACCTCAAGTTTTGCTCAAGTCAGCTTCCACTACGGCTGTGGTGATGTTATTAGTTGCCACTTCAATGAGTATGTCTTGGGTCATGTCTAGTGAAGATATTCCAAGGTCGATTACGGAGGCTTTATTAGCTGTAAGTGACAATAAAATCGTGGTTTTGATTCTTATCAACCTTCTCTTACTTTCTGTGGGAATATTCATGGACATTACCCCTGCTGTATTGATATTTACACCTATATTTTTACCAGTGGTGAGTGCGATGGGTATCCATCCCGTTCATTTTGGAACCATGATGATTTTGAATTTGTGCATTGGATTGTGTACCCCACCAGTGGGAAGTGTTTTATTTTTAGGCGTTCAAGTAGCAGGATTGTCTATTCAACAGATCGTCAAACCTCTTTTACCATTTTTTGTGGCGATGATTGTGGCTTTAGCATTAGTTACTTTAATACCTGGATTGTCTTTGTGGTTGCCCAATATATTGGGATTGTAATTTTAAAGAATATTATAAGGATATAGTCTTTAGACCTGATCACGGACAGCGTATGTTACATGCTTTTGACCATCCATACCACCCGGGTTATCCCCTATTGGGGCGTTTGAAAGGACTTAGTGAAATCAACGGTTTTATCCAAGCTTTGGAACTGGATCATTGAACCGAAGGAGGTAAGTGAATTTGAAGTCTCGTTAATGAAGCATTGCCTATGGTCGATAAAGTAACTATAAAAACATCTTCGTATTGTTGATGATCGAAAGTCTGGTATTCCTCTCTATCTAATAGGACATTGAGCATGGCGGGAATGGTGTTAGAATGGCCTGCAATAAAGAGGTGTTGGCCTTTGTGGCGTTCGAGTA
>CALAZP010000112.1 GCA_937926355.1 uncultured Saprospirales bacterium | reverse complement strand
GTGTGCTCCTAAATTACTATCGCAATGGCCAGGATTCCATGGGCTGGCATGCTGATGACGAAAAAGAACTCGGCTCCAATCCCTTTATCGCCTCCGTTAATTTTGGGGCCACCAGACCTTTTCAAATTAGACATAACCACACCAAAGAAAAACATGAAATCCTCCTCGAACACGGAAGTTTACTGACCATGGGGGGAACATTTCAACATCATTGGAAACACCAAATTCCCAAGCGAAAAGGTATTCAAGACCCTAGAATTAACTTAACTTTTAGGAAAATAATAAGGGACTGAAAATCAACTTAGCCATTTGCCGCATAAAAGAAGAGTCAATGACTTCACTGCTTTAGTTTGAGGTAAAAGGTTAGCATTGTTAGCTACATTTATATACTTTTACTTAACCAATAGCATAAAAATTAGGAGTAAAAAAAATAGTTTTCAATAATAGAAACATGAATAAAAAGTATATATCCAACTATTGTTTAATAACTCTATCCCTTTTGAGTATTATTTTGGTGACGTTTGGATGTCAACCAAATCAAACCCTACAAGAAGATCAAGAAAATTGGATTTCTTTGTTTAACGGCAAAAACTTGGAAGGTTGGACCATCAAATTTGCCGGCGTCCCTCTAGACTCTAATTATCTGAATACCTTTCAGGTAAAAGACAGCATGTTATCTGTGGTATACAGTAATTATGATTCATTTGAA
Source organism: uncultured Saprospirales bacterium (assembly GCA_937926355.1). Taxonomy (GTDB): domain Bacteria; phylum Bacteroidota; class Bacteroidia; order Chitinophagales; family Saprospiraceae; genus CALAZP01. Next base: position 926 of record CALAZP010000112.1, on the reverse strand, counting down.
AACAAATACGCCCACTTGTATTACGAACAACCCTATTCCTATTATAAATTAGCCTTCGATTACCGATTTACTGGTAATCAAGTTTTAGGTGGGGAGACTTGGAATATTCGAAACAGCGGAGTCATGGTGCACTCTCAATCAGCTGAAAGTAACGGTTATGATCAATATTTTCCCGTATCAGTTGAAGTTCAATTGCTAGGAGGTTTAGGAGAAGAGGATCGAACAACTGGTAATCTGTGCACCCCTGGAACAGCTGTAGTTTACCAAGGAGAGGTAGATTATACCCATTGTATCAATTCTAGTTCCAAGACCTATCATGGGGACCAATGGGTATCAGTAGAAGTTTTGGTCAAAGGAGGAGAAGAAATCGTCCATATCGTTGAAGGAGATACAGTCTTGCGTTATACTCAGCCACAGATTGATAAAGCATTCATTAGTGAGACCTATGAAGGACAGGATTGGACAGCTATGGGAGTGGCACAACCAGAGGAATGGCAAGCAAAAGCTGGGCAAATTTTGACAGAAGGTTATATTGCCTTACAGGCTGAAAGCCATCCTATTGACTTTAAAAATATCCAATTATTAGATTTATGCGGCTGCATGGATTCAAAGGCAAAAAATTACCGCTCTTATTTTCTAAAAGCAGACAATTCTAAATGCATTTATTAGGTGGAAGCAACCTGTGGTTGTTCCAATATTTGATAGTCTCTAGGATTATTAGCATAGTCAATGCACCTAAAAGCGCTATCCCAAAATGACCCCATCCGGGAAAAGAAAAATTGAATATATCTCCTAAATTAGGAATTCGAACCAGTGCCAACAAAATAATAAATGCAGTAAAAATAATGGTTAATAGGGCTGTATTCCGCTCTTTCAAAACCGCCCATGGCTAAACTACCCAACATTCGCTTAATACCAAAAAAAGG
>CALAZP010000111.1 GCA_937926355.1 uncultured Saprospirales bacterium | reverse complement strand
TGAGTAGCCAATCCTATATCATCTAATCCCATTACCTTCGATTGCTCTTTGAACCTCACCAAAGGAAGGCCATCCTTTTCTCCCACATATCCTTCATTGATAAATAATTCATTGTGACGATTGGTACCATTTAAGTCTCCACTTTTGCAGAGGTAAATATCTAACCACCCATCTCCGTTTACGTCAGCTACAGATACTCCAGTAGTCCAAACATTCTCTGAAGCCACCCCAGCTGTATGTGTCACTTCCTCAAATTCAAAGTTTCCCTTATTGAGATAAAGTGCATTGTCCACTTGATTTCCGGCAAAAAATAAATCAGCTAGCCCATCCCGATTAAAATCTCCTACTCCAATGCCTGCTCCATTATAAAAATTTCTAAATGTATAGACATTAAATTCTTCAGTGTAATCTAATTGATTGACAAAAGAAATGCCCGTTTCTCTTTCGGTTAAAGGGACAAAAGTAGCTTTCTCATCTACTGTCTCATTAGATTGGCAAGCAAGAACAAGACTCATTAAAACGAAATAGGTAACTACAGTTTTCATAAGAAAAAAATACCCGTATCTGAGTTAGATACGGGTATTCATTATTTATAAGTTTTAACCAATGATTAGTAACATTCGTTCTGTACTAAATTGGGGTTAGAATCAGTCTGATTCTTAGGAATTGGCATCAACTCCTTACATTCAGGCTGGACATCTTTTGCCCACCAAGCATCAGTGAAAACACCGAATCTAATCAAGTCCGTTCTTCTGATAGCTTCGGCAAACATTTCTCTACCTCTTTCAGCAAGAAGGTTATCCGCAGTCAATTCAGAGAAAGGATCTACTCCAGCTCTAGCTCTAATTTGATTAACTAAAGCCAATGCCTCAGCACTTCCTGGATTTTGTCTCCAAAGCGCCTCAGCTTTCATCAGAAGCACATCGGCATATCTGAAAAGTGGATAATCATTATTCATATTTTCTCTACCTCCCACCTCAAATTCATACTTGGCAATTCTGGCTCCTGCCTCTCTCCATGCAGTAGGGAACAATTCATTAATAAATGCTCTCAAAGTAAATGGAGGACCATCTGGATCTATACCAGATGCAGTGGTTCCATCATCTACCAACCTAACTCTTCCCGTTACATCCCACTGAGGACCTACCAAGAAATTACCTCTTACAGCAGAAGGTCCATCCTCAGTATTGGGCTGACCTTTTCTAAGGTCAGTATCTTCATAAGAGTTGTAAAATTCTTCGACGGTACAGAAACCATTCCATGGCTGCGCAGCCAAATTATAAGTTTGCTGATTCAAATAACTTAAAGTCATCATTACTAAGTTAAATCCACCAGCAAATACTTGATCGTAAGGAATGACCCAAATATTTTCACCAGATCCAGCATTATCAACGTTGAAGTTGGCGAAATAATCGGACTCTAATGCGTAGTTACCTGAATTGATAACCGCATCAGCAGCAGCGGCAGCCTTTGACCATTGCGGTGATCCAGTATATACCTCAGCATTCAAATACAACCTAGCTAATGCAGTATTAACCACATTTTTATTTACTCTACCATAAGTAGAACCATCTACAGCATCAGTCACTGAATTAAGTGCTGAAGTCAATTCTGATTCAACAAAATTGTAAACTTCCGTTCTAGAGTTGGTAGGAGGATTAGGATCAGCGTCCGCAAATGAGGTTACAATTGGAACATTTCCATAAATATCGAGCAACCATAAATAATAAATGGCTCTCAATGCCTTCAACTCACCAATGAAGGGTTCAGTCAAAGGGTTATTTAACAATTCAAACTGATAAATCAATCTGTTTGTAGCACTTACCCCACCAAAAAGGAAACTCCAACCACCGTTAACCAAAGGGTCTTCAGCGGTCCAGTTTTGCTGATGTAATCTTACCCAGTGACCACCGTCACCCCAGTCAGGTCCTCTAGTCGGCACTACAACCTCGTCAGAGGAAACTTCTTGAATTCCCCATACTGTGCCGTTACCAGCAAATCCATATAGGGAAGTGTACGCTGCCCCAAGGGCAGATA
>CALAZP010000110.1 GCA_937926355.1 uncultured Saprospirales bacterium | reverse complement strand
GTCATTGCCAAGTCCTATTCCCGCTAAAGGATTCGGAATAAAAGAGGATTCACTAACTGTAAGTAAATTCTGACACGGATTCGATGAATCAAATCCACCCTTACCATAGACCGCAACTACAGGATCAAAATCAGCTTCTTCATCTTCTCTATTGGCGTTGATCTTAGACGATGCAATGAGCGTCAACACTCCATCAGTTGTGGGTTTAATTGTAATCGTATCGAAGGATCTTTCGGAATCGTGAGGAAAAGAATAATTTAAATCAAGATGATTGGTCGATTGGAAACAAGACCAATTGCCGGGCGTAAATACTCCATCCATATCAGAACCATTGCCATCCCAAGTTAGATAACTCACTTCTTTATAAGTCCCATATTGGTTGAATATAGATTCGTTAGGTCGAGTGGAGGCTATATCCAGCGTGTTGACCGTATCACCATAAAACCGAGGATCAATCTTGTCTTCTGTAGTGAAAGTACCCCAGCAGTACAAATCCCATTTTCCATTGTCCTGCTCTACATAGACCCCATACCTCCAATCCCCCTCTCCATAGGCTGTGGCATCACTTTCCAAAACCGTATCTAAGCGACCGGGTATATCGTTTTGGTCCACATAAATCCTTGTGTTTCCATTGGCATTTTCAAAAGCACCTAAGAAAGTACCCCTAATGGCCATATTGAAGGTAATATTGGTGCTGCAAGAATCCCCCAGTGGAACAATAAAATTATTATTGCAAACCAAGTTTCCCGTAAAAGACCTGTTTTTGGTTTCTACTAAGATATTAACGGCTCCTTCATCGCAAGCTTGTGGAGTTCCATTGTCGCAAACTTCATAGAGGAAAGAGTAATTACCTGAAAAATTAGGATGGGGAATAAAAGTAAAGTCACCGTTGTTTAGTAAAGTAAGTTCTCCATCCTCTTCGGATAATGCGTCAGTCAATCTGTACGATGAACTATTCAAGTTAATTTGTAAGTCCTGACTATGTAGTTCTGGGTCTAAGTCGTTATCTAATAAGTTTCCAGTTATTGGATCACCCGATGCACTTATAAAATAGTCGTCATTGGCTAAAGTTTGATTTCCAAAATCTTTGGGTAGTGATTGAAATATTTGTTTGGCTTGGGTACATATCTGAGGGCGTTCTACAAGACAAACTTCGTAAAGTAAAGTATCGAAACCTGTGAATCCATTCATTGGAATGTAGGTAATATCTCCTTTAGTTGGTGTTATGGTCGCTATACCATTTGAAGGCATTTGGATGATACTGAGACTATTGATATCCAGACTTTCTTCAGTGCCTCCTGGCTGATCATTTGATAGCGTTTTGATGGTAACCGAAGTGGTAATTGGAACTTTAATCATACCATAATCGTCTTTGGCTAATGGTGGATTAGATCCTGTTGGATTAAAAATAAAGATATTCAAAATACTAAATCGTGGTTGAATCCCTGACTCCATAGGTGGAGTTACTTTAATGGTAAATCTGTAATTACCCCCTTTAGTGCCATCAAAAGTAAATGAACCATCTGATGAAACAGTTGGAACAGCATTATCGGGATTATTATAAGCATCTTCTTCTAGGGTATAAGCGGTACCAGAGTGTATTTTATCATTATCAGATAGGTTTCCCGTTGTGGTAGTTCCAATATAGTTAGATAAGGCATCATCATTGATCTCAAAACAAGGCAGTACATTTATGACAGTGTAATTGGATGCAACCCATTCAATCTCACAAGTAACTTTTACTCTCCTTCTAAACCAGGTGGTATCAGTCAAGGCTAAAGGCTGATAAGCAAGAGAAGTTGCTCCCGTTATATCTTTCCAAGTATTACCACGCGTGCTATCTTGCCACTGATATTGTAGTGTACCATTTTCTCCTGTAGCGGGAGATATACTATTTATGTTTTGTCCCAAATCACCATAGCATATTTCCTCTAAGTTGATAGTTATGCTGCCTGGGTCATCGGGATTGATACAACAATCTTGAGAATATCCAGTCCAACTCAAAAGTGGGTATCCATTATCCTCATCGATGCCCCAGATATCTTCAGTTCCATTGTCTTCAATACATTGAAAATCCCACCCAACTGCTGTATAGGTATCCATCAAGTATTTGTTTTCGGTACTTAATGCAGTAGCACCAGCTCCAGCATCTTGATTGTTGTCAAAAAAATTGCCTGTACTTTCTGAACTTAATGCTCCTTTTACAAAACCTCCATTGGTATTCGAATTTTCCAATATAGAGCCTATAGCATAACTGTATTTTATAGTAGGGGTCGAAGCTTCACCAATGAGTGATGCTACTGATGTACCTGAACCTTTCACTGAAGCCGTGCTATATGTATTTTGCGCCGTTCCGGCAAAAGAGCCTACAAGACCTCCTAAATAATTGTTGCCTTCAACAGATGTGTTGGAATAAACTTCATTTAATGTAGTCGTATTATTCCCCAATCCACATATCCCTCCAAGATAGTTGTTTCCCACTATGGATCCATTAGCGCCTATGGAATCCATTTGACTAGTTCCATCTATTTTTCCAGCAAGTAGGCCTATATAATCATTTCCAGTAATGGAACCATCGGCTATATAAAGATGGGATATTTTTCCACTGTTGACGATACCAAATAATCCCAAGTAATCCGCTGACGATCTTTTTGCATATAAGTTTTTAACGGAAAATCCTTTTCCATTCAAAACTCCTGTAAAATGGGTGGTGTTATTTCCAATTGGCGACCACCCAGGTGCATTTGATCCATCTAACTGACCATCTCGATCCCAATCTACTTTAGATGAGTCGGTATCGAAAACTATATCATTAGTTATCACAAAAAAGTCACCCCAATCAGTAGGAGTTAGCGCTAATTCCAATAAATCCGCTGTTGTACTCAATTGCCATGGAGATTCATTGGATGCTCCAGTACCTCCCGAATAAGTAGGACCGCCATCTTTAATGGTCCAACTTTGGTCTTGTATTAAGATTTGCCTTGTAGTTCCTGTATTGGTGGGATATCGGGTATTTCCCACTCCCAATACGACAGAGGTTTTAGAACTGACTGCTAGGGAAGTCAGTAATTTGTTGTAATTGTCTGTGGAGAGGTTACTGAATAGACTATCTAATCGGTCTATATTATCAAAATTCCAATTTG
>CALAZP010000109.1 GCA_937926355.1 uncultured Saprospirales bacterium | reverse complement strand
GAAAATATCCCTATCAAAGTAAACATTGGTAAATTGAAATTAAATGAATAATTACTTGGACCGATATGCTCAATTGCTAGTTGAATATTGCCTAGATATAAAAGCTGGACAAAAGTTATTTATTCAGTCCACCACTCTGGGACTTCCTCTGGTAAAAAAAGTATTTCAATACGCTTTTGAAAAAGGAGCACTCATTGAATATCAATTGGATTTCCAAGAAAAAGATCAAATTATTAGAGATCATGCCTCTACAGAACAACTGCAATATATTCCTGAACTAGTTAAAAAAGCCTTTTCAAGTTTTGATGCCTACCTCCATATAAGAGCACCTTTTGATTTGAAAACTGCTGTAGACCTAACCCCTGAAAAAAATAAAATCAGATATGCAGCTATGGAACCTTATTGGAGTCAATACTTCCAACGAACTGGAAATGGAGAGATGAAAAGAACATTGTGTCAATTTCCCACTCCAGCTGCTGCAGAAATGGCTGAAATGACCCTAACAGAATATGAAGATTTCATCCATGAAGCTTGCCTGCTCCATCAAGAAAACCCTATAGAAGCTTGGCAAAAGTTAGGCCAAAAGCAACAGCGTATTGTTGATTTTCTAAATACTAAAAATAAGTTCAGATATATCAACGAACATACTGATTTAACTTTCACTACGAATGGTAGAACATGGATCAATTCTGATGGAAAAGCCAATATGCCTTCAGGTGAAGTTTTTACCGCCCCTGAAGAAGATAGTGTACAAGGCAATATTTATTTTGATTACCCTCTTCTCTATAAAGGAAAGGAAATTCAAGGAATCACCCTTCAAGTAGAAAATGGTTGGATCCTAAAATGGAAGGCTAAAAAAGGACAACAGACCCTAGATAAGATTATGGAAATCGATGGCGCAAGAAAATTTGGAGAGGCAGCAATAGGCACCAATTATAAAATAGATCGCTTTACCAAGAATATTTTATTTGATGAAAAAATTGGAGGAACCATACATTTAGCGATAGGCCAATCTTACCTACAAGCAGGTGGAAAAAACAAATCACCTATCCACCTAGATATGATTGCCAACATGAAAAATAAAGGAAAAATTGAGGCAAATGGAGAATTAATCTACAATAATGGTACCTTTTTAATAGATTAAAACAAATTCTATCTATTTTTCATTAAATTGCCCTATCAAATATGTTGAGAACCCAAAAAACTACTTTCAGTCGTGAAAAAAAACATTGCCTTCCTAGAACTTAAATACGGAAATATATATGGTGGCTATCCTAACTTTTATGCCATCTCTGAAATCGCCCTCTTAGTATTCGAACAAGATACTAATAGAATATTTTTAGAAAGTTGGATCAATAACGCCAATATAGATGTCGTCAATGTCTTTGCCACTATCGATGAGTTGGGCCATACAACAGGCCGTGACAAAGAAGTAGTTAACCTAAAGACCAAAACACTAAAGCCCTTTGATGAAGAATATCGACTTGAAGAGGAAGATCTAGTAGAAGCATTCAAAACCTTAAGGCCATCAAAGAATTACATCAAGAATTTCCTATTGAAAAACTTGAAAAAGTACCATTTCGAAGACCTCATTATTTTTGATGGAAGAAGGGATATTTTCTTATGTGAAAGGGCTGGCGTTAATTTCGATAGATATAATATTATCGACATCCAAAAAATACTGAATAAAGAGACGGAATATTTGTTTTCACTGAATAAACTGTCAGTAGTCATTAATTTTAGACACGAACAGTCCTACCTAAAATCCAATAATTTACAATATTGGTTACACCCTATAGCCAACAAACAAATTGTTCCCAAAACAGCTGCTTATGACGCAGCTAGATTAATGATGATTTATAATGAATTCAAACAATTCAAAGATGATTTTATGATGAAGGGGGCACTTCTATTAAATAAAATCCAAAACGCCAAATAAGCGCAAGCCTTAACATTCAAATTCGTCTCCCAAAGAAGGAATTTCAATACCTTGGAAACCCAGACTTTTCAAATAACCCTTAAAGTTAAGCTGGCTCTCATATTCGCCATGAACTAAAAATATTTTAGAAGCAGCTTTTCTTTGATTTTTTACAAAATCTACCAATTCGTTTTTATCGGCGTGAGCAGAAAACGAATCCATGCTTTCTATTTGTATGTTAACGGGCTTCCACTCTCCAAAAAGCTTTAAAGTCGCCACCCCAGTCCTCAATATCCCTGCCGGAGTATTTGGCGCAGCATAACCAACTAATAATAAAGTATTCTTTGATTGTTCAATAGCATGAAATAAATGATGCTTAACCCTCCCCGCATTCATCATACCTGATGAACTGATTATAATACACGGTTGCTCACTCAGATTAATCGATTTAGAAGTTTCTACATCTCGTACATAAAATAAATTATTAAACCCAAAAGGATTCGGATCTGTCAACATATAATCGTGCAACTCCTTATCAAAACACTCTGGATGCGCACCAAAAACCATTGTCGCATTTATGGAAAGAGGGCTATCGACATATACAGGAATTTCAGGTAATAAATTTTCGTTTTCAAGTTTGTCCAGCAAATAAACGATTTCTTGAGTTCTACCTACACTAAATGCCGGAATAATTAATTTACCTTGTTTCTCCACGCAGGTATGTCTAATGATTTGAAGAAACTTGTCCACCTCAGCTGGTGATTCATCATGAGACCTATCCCCATAGGTGGATTCGCAAATTAGAAAATCTACTTCTGGCATTTGCTGAGGGTCTTTTAATATCGGTCTGAAAGGCCTCCCCACATCCCCTGTAAATCCAATCCTTTTCTTTTTCCCACCTTCCAAAATTTCTAAAGTAACACTTGCACTTCCTAATATATGACCAGCATCCCTAAATAAAACCTTTATTTCAGGAGAAATAGAAAACCATTGATTATACGAATGCCCTTCAAATTGGAGCATTGCTATATCCACATCTTCTCCAATATATAAGGGTTCAATCGATTTACCGCGCTTGCGATTTTCATACTCCGCATCTCTTTCCTGTATTACCGCACTATCCATTAACATAATATGGCACAAACTTCTTGTAGCATGGGTACAAATAATTGGACCTTGAAACCCATCTTTGACTAACTTCGGAATCTTCCCACTATGATCTATGTGCGCATGAGATAAAATCAAAAAGTCTATATCCTTGGGGTCAAAATACCAATCCCTGTTGAAAGAATCCATTTCATCATCACTTCCCTGATAGAGTCCACAGTCTAAAAGAATTTTACATCCATTATTAAGTGAAATCAAATGGGCACTTCCCGTAACAGCTTGTGCAGCCCCACAAAATTGAACTTTCATATTATTTCGTTTAACAAGAAAGTTCAAAGTAATAAATTATTACCGTTATTCCTCAATTTTTAATCCCCCATATTGAAGCACAATCTTCACCATCCCCTTTGGTTGGCCAGTTGTACCTTCGGTAAAAGACCCCTCAATTATTCTTTCAGAAGAGGTTTTTATATCCCTTTGAAAATCAGTCATTTGAGGAATTTTTATATCGGAATACTTCGATTGTAAAAAGAGATCAAATTGGGAACCTTCTTCTACCTCAAGCCTGAAATTTGCATGCTCTCCATTCACAATTACGGACTTAAAATTTTGTCCCAAACCAAAACTGCCTCCCCCATATTTTAAATCTAAATCCATAACCTCCCCCAATTTTTTAACTTCCACATCAGTATACTGTGACAATATTTCTAAATTCCTAATATCCTGAATTTCAAAATGATCAAATTTTCCAGAATTTTTTAAATCACTTAATGACCCTATATTGAAATGATCATACTTGGAGATGGTATTGATAGCCTTGGCCTTATCTATTTCAATTTTAGAATATTTACTTTCAATATTAAGATCATTCATATCGCCTATTCTTAAATCCGAATACTTCATAATGACCTTCAAGTCATCCGCCTCTTCAATATTAATATTGGCGTAGGCCAAATTCAAACTCCCAAAGTTTTCTAATTTCTCTATTACACCCTTCCCATAACTCAAATTAACCGTCAATTCCCCCTCCAATTCATTCAGTGAAAAGTTTCCATATTTATGGACCAATTCAAGATTATTGGTGATAGGTAAAAAAACCTCGTAGTTTATCTTGTAATCCACCTGGCTAAAATCCCAAGACCACCAAGAAGTACTTTTAGATTCGAGCTCCGTTTTGGCACTAACTTTATCGACAGAAGAAAGAAATTCAATCGTTACTCGATCAAATGCCTCTTGCGCTTCTTTCTCGCTTCCAGTTTCGGCTTGAATAGTAACCTTAATAGAAACTACGTCCTTATCCCAAGTTTGTATCGTAACCTTACCATATTTATTAGAAATAGCCGTAGTTCCATTCTGAGTGATATCAAAAGACCGCTCAATCGTTTTTTCGAATTTCTTCGCTATTAAACTCAATGGACTGCATATAACAGAAAATCCTAACAATAAGAAAAGGCTATAGTAGGGTTTCATTTTTCTCATTTTTTTCATTTGTTTGAACTTTTTGCATCAACACCTTTTCCAAAATGGATAATTTATTTTGATATGCATTTATTAAGGCGCTCACCACTCTATCATCAAAATCTTCTGGAGCAGCTAACAATTCTTGTTTGAGTTGATCTATCTCTTTATCAATTACCTCGAATTCAGCTATTACTAGTTTTAAATTTTCTTCAGAATCCAATAACACCATCTGTCCCTTTATTTCTTTTTGAAAATAGGCTTCTGCCTCGTAAAACTCTGGGTTATTGGCCGTGATAATCTCTGCTCTTAATAATTCTATTTGCCGATTTTGATACCATGTCAAACTAAAACTAAAAGCACAGATTAATAATAATATAGCTGCAATTGATCTTACTTTAAACAGATATACTGCTCTTAATCGCTTAATTTTGTAATCGCGAATAACGGCGGGCAGTATATCTCTCGAAATGCCCTCCTTATCAAATTCTGAACGATGACTTTTGATGTATTTTTCTAATTCATCCATTTAACCCTCCACTTTTAATAGTTCTTTAATTTTTCTTTTTGCTCGACTATATTGAGATTTAGATGTAGCCTCAGAAATTTTTAAAATAGAAGCTATCTCACTATGATCATATCCTTCCAATAGGTATAGACTAAATACTAATCGATAGCCATCAGGTAATAAATTCATTGCACCTTTTATTTTCTCCACTGATAATAGATGATCTTCAATAAAAGGTTCTTCAGGCATATCTTCTAAGTCGGATACCTCTTCAAAAAATACACGGTTTCTTTTGACGTGATTTAAACTCAGATTAACGACAATTTTTTTTATCCATGCGCCAATAGTAGATTCACCCCTAAAGGTTTTTATCTTCAAAAAAACCTTTGTAAAAGCCACTTGCAATAAATCCTCCGCATCTTGTCGGTTTCCAACAATTCTTAAACAAGTGTTGAACATAGCATCAGCATACCTTAAATACAATTCTTGCTGAGCACTAGCTGAACCTTCCTTGCAAGCATTCACTAAATCAGTAATTTCCAACGGTGTGATATCTAAATCTTAGTTAACTCTTTTAAAAGACACGCGGTCGATTTAAAGGTTGCTTAAGTAAGTTTTTATTGTATACCTTTTAAAGCTTCCGCAGCAGCTTCAAATTCAGGATCAATCAACAAGGCCTGTCGATAGTCGGCTATCGCACTATTCTTATCCCCTTGCAACTCCCTGCTTATGCCTCTAAAAAAGTAAGATTCTATATGGACTGGATCTGTTGCCAAAGCCAAAGTAAATTGATTAATGGCTTCTTCGTAGTTTTTCTGATCCAAAAATAAAAGTCCCATATTAAAATAAGCCACTGTATACTGTGGATCCAAGGCTACTATTTCTTTAAACAATCTTTGGGAACTCTCCATCTCATCGATGGATTGCAGATAAAAAGCATAAGCGTGTAATAAATCTGTATTATTTGGTTGAATTTGATATCCACTTTCGAAATATTGGCGGGCCGTTGAGTTTTCCAACTCTGCATTCAATTGCCCCAATTGAATCCACCCATCAATAATATCTGGGTCGTTTTGAATGGCCCATTGAAAGTTTTTCATAGCTAGGGTGGTGTCTCCTAAATCTTTATAATTCAATCCCAACATGAAAAATGCCTCTCCATTATCAGGTTTTTTATCCAAAAGATCACTTAAAACCGATATGGATGACTCGTATTGCTTTAAAATGTAAAGGAATTCAGCATATTTTAAACGCGTAAGGACCCGATCTGGAAACTTAGATATTGCTGTTTCAAGTGTCGATAAAGCCAAACCAGATTGGTAATGGTCTAGCTGTAAATCTGCTAATAAATGGTAAAATTCAGGTCGATTTCCATCTAATTGTATAGCCTTCTCCAAATCCATTATCCCTTCTTCAAGAGAGCCAAAATCATAAAATAGTTGAGCTCTCTCATAGTATAGGTTTGGATTTTGAGGATCGTTTTCAATTGCATTATTTACTTTTAAAACTGCTAGCGCACTGGAATTGCTAATGCTTTCAGTTTGAAGCTCTTCTAATTGCTGATTACTTTCTAATTGACACCCCCAGAATAAAATGGTTATACCGCCAACTAAACGGAAAAGAACCCTTCTTTGCATAGATTTGTTTTTCTATTTAACAGACTATTATGCCAATTGATTGTAAATCCGACTCAAAAATAATCATAGCCATTTTTTTTATTGGGGTGTTCAATGTGTCGGCCCTTAGATGTCAAAATTATCAATCCTTTTCCTTTGGAGGTCCAGGTGTCGAAACGATTAATTCCATTGTCCTTTCTTCTGACACCTTAATAATTAGCGGCACTTTTAATCAAGCATTTCAATGGGGAGATTTTGTTTTGGAACCAAAAGGAAATAGAGATTTTTATATTGCTCTGACCAATTTATCTGGACACCCTTATCATTTACTTACCGGTGGAAGTTCCAGAGAAGACGATATTACCAATATAATCAAACAACCTAATGGAAATCTAATAATAGGAGGAACCTATTGGGGAGGTGGTTATTTTTTGGATACTCTTTTAGCCAATACCCAAAACTCTAAAAGTGGATTTTTAACGGCATTTTCTCCAGAGGGAATATCAATTTGGCGGAATTTTATAGTTGGATCGGGGGGTATTGAATTAACAAGTCTTGCTCTAATAGACCAAAAAATTTATGCTGCAGGAACTTTTGAAAATAGTTTGGCAATAGGCGACACCGTTATTTATACTGAATATCCACAAAATCTATGGGTGGCCGAATTCGATAACCAAGGGAAATTTCAAAAGGTTATTCATTTTAATTCCACCAAAGATTTAACCCTAATTAAAATGATTCCCTTACCCAAAGGTGATTTAATCCTTGGTGGGCAATTCAATGATTCACTAATTTTTCCGCAGGATACTTTAATAGCTAACACTCAGGATGAGGATATTTTTTTGCTATCATTAGATACCCAACTTGAAATCAATTGGTATTTAAAAGTAGGCGGGGTGCATAGAGATGCATTGATTGATTTGGCAAGTAATCGTGAAAACCAAATTATCGCAGCTGGCGATTTTGTTGGTAGATTGGTTTTTTCAAATGGGGAGGAGTTAAATAGTGGCGATGGAATTGGTGATGCTTTTTTAGTTTCTTTCGATCACAATGGAAATTCACTGTGGCAAAAAAAATTGGGTGGATGGAATTTTCAAGGAATTCATGCCTTACATACGACTGAACAATCTTTGATTGTTTGCGGAAGCTTTGAATCCGAATTGCTTATTGAAAATGAAATAGTATCTACGGCAGCAGAACTAGAAAGGCAAGTATTTCTATGCTTTTTTAATTTTAATGGTACCTATGAAGAAAATATAATTTTCCAAAAATCAGCTCAATTTTTTCCCTCGCAAATAATAGGCGCCACTTTCAATATTGGGGTAATCGGATCCTTCGCTAATACCCTCTTAATTGGCAATCAATCTTTTGATAGTCCTTCCAATTATCAGGCTGTAGTGTTTAATCTCAACCAATCTACTACCTCTATTTTTCATCAAAACAAAAATATTAACACCGTACCCCTTTTCCCTAATCCAGCAAATGATTGGTTACAATGGGACGAAGGCCTAAAGGTTAAGAAGTTGTTTCTTTTCCATTTATCTGGGCAAAAAATATTAGAAATGGAAGCACCAAGTAATACCATCTATTTGCCCTTTTTACCTTCAGGATCTTATTTTCTTCAATTGATAGATGAAAAAGGAATGACTTTTAGTTCTACTTTTTTAAAAAAATAAAGCCGACTATCGATCAAGTGAATACAATTGATACTTTTCAATAATTCTAATTAATTTTTGTCCATATTGTGGATCGGTAGCATAACCAGCTTTGGATAAACCGAATGCCCACCCTTTATAATCACTGATAGCTAATTGATACAAAGGCAAATACCTGTCTTTTTTTAAAAACTTGCTATGGGCTCGGTAGCTTTCCCCGGGATTTTTATAAATAACAAAAAAATCTTTATGGGTATCATCAGGGTGATTGGTACAGTGTCCTTTGGGACAAGTAGTTAAAAAACATTTTATCCCAAAGTGATTATTGGTTTTTATTGCCAAAGCACTACGACCAGCCTGGCTTTCTAACAATCCTTGGGCAAGAGTAATACTAGCAGGTATTCCGTGCTGCTCTCTTTCTTTAATAGCTATTTGCGCGTATTCATCAATGTAGGCCTTCATTTCTGTATCAGAGGTAGGTGCTCGGTTATGAATCCATTCGAACTTCCACTCCTTTTGTATTAAAGCTAAGAAACAAACTCCCAACACTAGCCACCCATACTTGATCTTAATCTTTGGTTTGCGTTTCTTTTTCATGATCATATTTTAGAAACATAAATCATTATCCCTTCCAAAATTAAATCTTAGAGATGTTTATAAAAAATTGGAAACTATAAATAATGCAGTTAGTTTTGCGTTTTAACAATTAAGCGATGAAAAAAATCACTATTCTTTCTTTTGTAGCCGTAATCTTGGCTCTTAATGTACAAGCTCAAAAATACGGTTACCTCAACTTGGGAAATATTATTGCAGCAATGCCAGAAACAGCTGAAGCTGATAAAGCCCTTGAGGCCTATCAAGGAGAGCTAGTTGCCAAAGGAGAGCAAATGGCTAACGACTTTCAAAAGGAATACACTGCATTTGCTAATGAAATGCAGCAGGGTACCATGGCTCCAGCAGAACAACAAAGAAAAAGTCAGGTTTTAGAACAAAAGCGAAATGAAATTCTTGCCTACGAACAACAAATGCAGCAAGATTTCCAGGTTAAAAGGCAAGAACTTTTAGCTCCCATTGTAGAGAAGGTGCAAAATATTGTCCAGCAAGTTGGAAAAGAAAATCAGTACAGTATGATTTTTGATACGGGATCTTTTAATTCTCTGCTTTTTGTCGAAACAACTGATGATGTGGCGCCTTTGGTTTTGGCTAAATTAGGACTATAGTTGATTGAATCCGTCAGCAATTTCAATTTTTAATCAACCAAGTTTCCATCTCTTTTAACGATAATAACGCGACAATTTTTCCTTTATCCCAAATAGGTAAGGGCTGTTGATAATTTTGATTACCAAACTCAAAAAGAGCTTGCTGCAGGTTAGTTTCAGGTCTTAAAAAGCTTTGTATGGCAATTATTTTTTTCTTGTAGATGATACCTAAAGGGTTATTCCATTTATCAATTAAAAGAGTGGGTATTGGAGTACTAAGATCCCCTTTAGAGGGTTTGCTTAAAGTCCAATTTAATTTTTTCATATGAATGACCTCTTTAATGGTCCTTTGCTTTAACTTTTGTTCTAGTTTAACCATCTTGCGTTCACGCTGAGCAGTTAAAAAAACAAATATGCCAATAAAGGAAAGCATATAGTTACCATCTGAAAACCCATACACCAAAAAAGATACAGCAAAAAATTGGGCGAGAATAGAGGCCAATACTGTCGCTTTTATTCTTCCAAAAGGCCAGGTTAATATAGCTCTAACCATTCTACCTCCATCCATTGGAAATGCAGGAATGAGGTTGAATAAAGCCAAAACTATATTAAGAACAAACAAGCCTATAATAAAAATTTGCCCATATTGATCTCCCAATAGAAAAGTATTGGCATCCCCGGATAGTAGACCCCATACATTTAATTTCACCCTTGGATCCAAAAAAAAATAGAACGGAAATAAAAATAGGCTGATCAATAAATTAGCTAATGGTCCCGCTAAAGCGACCATTAATTCTTGAATAGGTTTTTCTGGCAATTTATCCAATCGAGCGACTCCTCCAATAGGAGATAATATAATATCTACTGTGGCTACGCCATATTTTCTAGCCATTAAGGCGTGTCCTAATTCATGCAAAACAACACATATAAATAGTGATAATGCAAACAATCCTAGCCAAAATGCAGCCCAAAATGTAATGGTATAGTACCACCACAAGACCATCCCATAACCTATTAGAATTAAGAAAGTCCAGTGGAGATAAATGGGTATACCAAATAAAGAAGCAACTTTTAATTTCATATTATTATCCTTCCTCTAATCTGTCTAACCAATTTCTCTTCAAAAGCCATGAAGTGAATAAAATAATCGCCACAGATATTCCAAAAGCCTGCATGTTTCTAATCACCAAATATAAAGGCATTATCACCAAAGCATGCTGCCAAATAATTCCAATGAGCACGTTTAATAAATCTCGTCCAAATTGGTTATTGGGTTGAAAATCTAATTCCGTCGCTCTAATCTTATTCAATATAGGCTTCCAAAAGCCCCATGGCCTAGTTGTTTTGTAAAAATTAATGAGCGTTTCATCATCGTCTGGTGGGGTAAGCCAGCACCCCAATAGCGCGCCAATTAAAGCAAAACCAAACAAAAAAGGAAACTGCGCAATCGCCAATAATTCAATTTCCAAATAGGTTAATATCGGAGGAATAATTGCCACCCCTATCATTCCAAATAACATTCCGGAAAAAAACCCAAAACCATTAAATCTCCACCATACCCATTTTAATACATTCGAAGCCACATAACTTCCATATAACAATCCAACTATCCAATCCGTCCTGGTTTGAATATTTCCTCCAATTAAACCAAAAATCAATCCGGTTAAAACCAAAAGGGCAGTTACCAAATACCCTAATCTTACATAATCTTTAGCTGGTCGATTGGGTCGCCAATACTTTTTGTAAATATCATTTACAACATAGGCTGAACCTGCATTTATAAATGCTGCAAAGGTGGACATGAAAGCAGCTAAAAGTCCAGCTAATAAAAGTCCTTTAAACCCAGGAGTTACATATTGTCCAATCGCTATGGGTAAAACTTGCTCAAAATCGAGTTGGCCAGACGTTGCATCTATTAAGGTAGTTGGATCCATATACACCAATGCCAATACCCCAATTCCTCCAATCATGAAAAACCTGGGCAACATCAATACTAATGGTGTTAATCCAAACATCATAGCCGCTTCCTTAGGGCTCCTAGTAGATAAGACTCGCTGCATATCATAACTGGGGACTGGACCAGCTAAACTTGCAAAAATGCCCTTAAACAACATCAACATAAATATAAAGCCAAATACCTCATACCCATCTTCTGCTATTCGTTCATTTGCTTGGGGCAAAATAGACTGCCAATCTAATCCCAACTCCCATCCAAACCACAAAGATGACCAACCTTCAGGTACTGCTGCTTGGATCTGGTCCGCTGTAGTTAAAGACATGCCAATTATTCCAACTACAATACAGGCAACCGTCATAATTAAAAACTGCAAAACCTCTGTCCCCACCACACTATAAAATCCCCCCTTAACCGTATATAAGGCTGTTAGAACAATAATTAAAATAGCATAACTGTCTTCACTTTTGATGGCAATATTTCCAATTTGGAAACCTAAATCCCATGGAAGAAATTGACTGGCAAATTTGCCAATGCCCTCAACAAAGTAGGCCATAAATGCGATGACAATGATAACCGCAAAGATTACAGTAATTAAATGGGAAAGCTTACTTCCAAGAGATTTGCCAAATCTAAAGGTAATCCACTCCGCACCAGTTAGCACTTTTGATCTTCGCATCCAAATTGCTAAGAATATCATCATGATAATTTGATTCCAAATCGGCCATAACCATGGAATCCAGGCGCTTTTTATCCCATATACAAAAAACCAGGCCACGGCAATCATAGTCCCTGATACGTCAAACATTCCCGAAGCATTCGATAACCCTAAGTAATACCAAGGAATATCATTACCTGCCAGAAAATAAGTTTTTATATTCTTCGACGCTTTTTGTGATAACCAAAATCCAACCCATAGGGTAAGCCCCACATAAGTAACTAGAATCAAAATATCTAATAAAGTCAGATTCATTAACTACTTTTTATTTTACAAAATACATATATTTCAGTTGAAGATATATTTAAGAAAAAAAATGCTCATTCAATATGGATAAAAGGAGATTTATCAAAACCATCTCTACTGGAGTTCTCAGTTGGTCGCTTTTACCTGCACTTTTCTCCAAACCAATTCCAAGGCCAGCGCGGCAAAAAACAAAAAATTGGTTATGGACCAGGCCCAACGTTAAATGGAAATCAGATGATTGGAAAAAATTATTTGAGAACATGAACAAGGCTGGTATAAAAGCCCTTTTACCGGAGGTGTACAATGGGCATAAAGCTCATTTTGAACATCCCAACCCATTAGTACCTACCGCTGACCATACCTTGGAGCGCCTCCTACCCTTAGCAAAGGCTGCAGAAATTGAGGTTCACGCCTGGATGTGGACTATGCCCTGTAATAATCCTGCAATCATAGCTAAGCACCCAGAATGGTATGCTGTCAACCGAAAGGGGGAATCCGCCCATGATCGGCCTGCATACGTTAATTATTACAAATTTCTAGATCCCTGTAATCCAGAAGCAGTGGAGTTTGTAAAGGGAAATGTAGAGGCATTAGGAAAAATAAGTGAATTAGACGGAATCCATTTAGATTATGTTCGATTGCCAGATGTTATTCTTGCCGAAGGTTTGCAACCCAAGTATGGGATTGTTCAAGATCAAGAATATCCAGAATACGATTATAGTTATTCGGATTTATGTAGATCCTCTTTTAAAGAAGAATACGGAATAGACCCCATGGATATTGAAGACCCAGCTAACCACCAAGAATGGGTACAATTTAGATACAATAGTATCTCCAATATGGTCAATAAGCATTTAGTACCTACTGCTAAAACATATAGAAAAACCATAACAGCTGCTGTTTTTCCAAATTGGCAAAGTGTTCGCCAGGCTTGGCATACTTGGAATTTAGATGGATTTCTGCCTATGTTGTATAACCATTTTTACAATCAACCGGTGGAATGGATAGGGGATCAAGTAGCTGCTGCTCAAGGAAGGTTGTCTTCGAATAAAAAACCCATTTATTCGGGATTATTTATTCCTCAACTAAATCCAAAAGACCTGGAAAAAGCCATTAATGTCAGCCACCAAAATAAGGCTCAGGGCTATGCTTTATTTAGTCAAGGCGCCTTAAAAGATGAACATTGGAAAACTTTAATCCGACTGCGGTCTTAGTTAGCTGTCACCCAAAACCTTCCTTCATGATTGATGCATAGCTTCTTAGCTGGATTGCTTGGGTGTGGTATTTCAAAAACAAATCCACCTGGTGTGGATATCAATTTAGGGCTTATTCCCAAAGATTCGAGATCCAGATATTCGTTTGACAAATTTTCGATGGTATTGGAGAAATGCTGGTAATTTTTCAAAAAATCGTATTGTGCAAAATACCACCTCATTAATTTTTGCCTTATCTGAAACCATTCATCCTTGATAAAAGATACCCCTTCAGTCCCCACGATCCCGGTTGAAAATTGAACATACCCCCAAAGTTCTGGAAGGTGAATATCTACTTTTCCCGTAGGGGACCAGACCCAATTTTCCTGAGGATTTTTTGGAATTTTTCCGCTTTGAGCGTTTTTCTGCTTTTGATAATTACCATTTTCAATTTCCATCCACCAATCTACTCTAGAAAAATTAACCCGCCATTGTTCTTTATCTTCCGGAGGTTTAGGTCCTCTTTTAACTTCTACCAGGTCCTTCCATGGCATCGCTATCTCAATAATCCAACTCGTATCCAAATCTGAAGGATCATTCAAGGTTCCCTTAATTTTAACAGCAGATTGGAGTCCTCTAATATCCCAACTCTGAACATAATGGGGTAATCCTGTTCTCGCTCGATAGGGAGTTAACATCAGTAAATCCCAAACTGCATTATTGGCGTTCATTTCATATTCCAAATACAAAATTCCATCTCCATCGGGGTCTAAGAAAATTTCAAAATCATCATTTTGAAACATTACCGCGTCCCGCTCTTGGATGGTTGCCCAGATATGAGGCTCTTCTAACTCTGCAGCAAAATAAAAGTAATGCTCATCCCATAACATTTTAACTCGAGTTCTGAAAGGGGGCTTGGGCTTTAGATCTCCTTCAATATCCTGAAAATCATCTGTCCAATTGGCATCCTCCCAGGATTGCTCGTCTAACTCCCCATCAATAATTATTTCATCTTTTACCTGATAACAAATATATTCGGGAGGCAAAACCTGTGCATTCAAAGAAAATAGGTGTACCACCACTAAAATCATAGGAAGTAACCACCACTTTATTGGTAACATAAATAGTCTTGAATTATACTCTTGTTAATTTAATAGGATAGGTTTGTCCAGAATTCCATTGCGCTACATAAACACTGCCTTCATCATCCACACAAACATCATGGGGATGTTTGAACAAAGGTTCTGTCTGATATAATTGCTCTAAGGTCCCATCTTGGTATACAGGTGCTCCACCTCCAGGTACTGAAACCACTTGATTGTCTTTATTTAGAATCGTCACGAAACCACTTTCTGAATGATAGGGTAATTTACTGATTAAGGTCGCAAAATATACCTCTTCTCCTGCAATTACAGGCCTGCAAATAAATGCTCCCGGCAGATTGATTACATCCAACAATTCTCCATCCAAAGAAAATCTCTTCACCTGATTTCTAGCCCTTGAAGTAATGAGTAAGGAATTTTCGTACCCTTTTCTGGTATCCAAACAAATTCCATGGGCATTGTCAAAATATTCATCTCCATCTCCTCTTCCTCCAAACCAATCCAATAATTCACCAGTTGAATTATACCTCAGAATGTATTGTTTGCCATAACCATCTGCAACATAAATATCGCCATTTGGGGCAATGGTCGTTTCCGTAGGAATATACTGGTCAGCTTTTTCGTAAAGACCTGTTTGCTCCGGCCAAGGCAATGTCATAACTACCCGGCCATCTATAGTAGTTTTGATTACTTCATGTCTGGCATTATCTGAAATGTATAAATAATCGGTACCTCCCTCATTGCTTAATGTTAACCCATGTGCGCCAGGATATTCGGTTCCCCAAGATTCTAAGAAATTTCCTCCCTTATCGTAAATGATAACATTATTCTTCGTATGGTTAGTCAACAAAACAATCCTTCCTTGACTATCTTGGACCATTTCATGGCAGTCTTTTACGGGAATTTTAGCAGGAGATAATGCACCCCAAATAGGATCAACCCGATATTTAAAATCTCCATGACCAATGATTAGGTCTTCTTTAGCTTTTCCAAAATTAATGTTGGGTACCATCAATGCCCCTGCTGTTAGCAGTGAACTGGTCTTTATAAATTGTCTTCTTTTCTGCATGGTATATCTCCTTTGTTTTATTTTTGAACCATAAAATAATACTTCTATGCGAATTCTATATATAATAATTCCGCTTCTAACGGTAGGATGTTCTAAAACGAATGAAAATCCTCATCGATTTACGCTTCTTAATAGTCTAGAAATGGGAATTGATTTTGAAAATACCCTGGAAGAAACGGAGGAATGGAATGTCTTGTCTTACGAGTATTTCTATAATGGAGGCGGAGTCGGAATAGCGGATTTTGATCAAAATGGCTTTGCTGATATATTTTTCAGTGGCAATATGGCTCCTAACCAATTGTATTTCAATAATGGAGATTGGAATTTTGAAAACGTTACCGAAAAAGCCGGTTTACCGCATCAAAAAGACAAATGGTATACTGGTGTCAGTATCGCTGACATAAATGGAGATGGATGGCTAGACCTATACCTTTCTTGCTCTGGACCTCAGGAAAGATCATGGAGAAAAAATGAACTCTACCTCAATAATGGAGATGGAACTTTTACAGAAAAAGCATCGGATTTCAACCTTGATATTGAAGCGAATACGACGCAAACCGTTTTTTTTGATTATGATAGGGATGGGGATTTAGATGCCTACCTTTTAAATCACTCCACCGAAGATTTTCAAAATTTTGATGCCACTTTCGTGAAAAAAATGGAAGATGAAAATGCAGGCGATCAGTTACTTCGAAACGATAATGGTCAATTTGTTGACGTAACGCGTGAAGCTGGTATTAAAAACAATCCCTTGGGATTTGGATTGGGTGTAGCAGTAGAGGATTTCAATAATGATGGATGGCCCGACCTTTATATTTCCAACGATTATATAGAGGAAGATTACCTTTATATAAATGAACAAAATGGAACGTTTAAAGAGACCCTCAAAGAAAATATAAGGCACATTTCTCATTTTTCTATGGGAAATCATGCAGCGGATATCAATAACGATGGATATTCGGATATCATTACCCTAGACATGTTGCCAGAGGACAACAAACGACAAAAACTCCTCTATGGTCCAGATAGTTATGAAAAATACCAGTCTATGGTCAATAATGGCTTCCACCACCAAAATATGCGCAATATGCTGCAATTGAACAACGGTGATGGGACTTTTGTGGAGATTGGTCAAGCAGCAGGTATTTCAAATACAGATTGGAGCTGGTCCCCTTTATTTGCCGACTTCGATCGTGATGGTTGGTTAGATCTATTGGTTACCAACGGTTATTTGAGGGACTATACCAATCGAGATTTCATGAACTATTATGCAGACCAAAGAATGAAAGCTTCCCAAGGCCTTCCTTCCGATGGCTTGATGGATATTATTTCAAAAATGGAATCTACAAAGACCTCTAATTACCTATTCAAAAATATCAACGGTTTGTCGTTTTCTGATCAAACTAATAATTGGGGATTGGAACTTCCACTGTTAACTAATGGTGCTGCTGTGGCTGATTTGGATAACGATGGAGATGAAGACATCATACTTAATAATATCAATGCCCCAGCAGGTATTTATAGAAATGACCTTTCAAACGATTATCATTTTATTGGTGTCTCCTTAAAAAGTCCTCAACCTATTGGGGCAAAAGTAAGCGTTTATTACCAAGACACTTCCCAGTATCGATCATTTTACCCCTCAAAAGGATTTCAATCCTCTATGCACTTACCTTTAATATTTGGTTTGGGCAATCATTCCAAAATTGATTCCCTAATTGTTGATTGGCCTAATGGAAAAAGATCAAAATTGGATCAGCCCAACATCAATACTTTAGTGGCTGTCGATGAATCCCTAGCTCAAAAAACCCCTCCAATAGTATCATCCCTTTCATCTCTCTTTCAAGGAGTCCAAAATAGAATTAATTTTTATCACGATGCTGAAGAAATTAATGACCTCAAAAGACAACCCTTGCTGCCTTTTGGACTGTCCAATATAGGTCCCGGCGTTGCTTCAGCAGATGTTAATGGAGATGGAAAGATCGACTTATATATTGGTGGAGCTAAAATGCAAGCCGGTCGTTTGTACTTGCAATATGAGGAAGGGACCTTTCTAAATCAATCCAATCAGGATTTCAAAAACGATTTAATTTATCAAGATGTGGCTGCAGAGTTTTTCGACGCTGATGGAGATGGAGATCAAGATCTTTATGTGGTCAGTGGAGGATACAATTACCTTCCTGAGGATTTTGCTTTAGTAGATCGACTCTATCTTAATGATGGGAAAGGCAATTTTAGTAAATCCAAAAAAGGTCTTCCTGTAATGAGAACTAGTGGCGGGGCCATTGCCATTCACGACATCGATGGAGATGCTGATTTAGACCTTTTTATAGGTGGCCGAGTAATTCCCGGTCAATATCCATTAAAACCTAGAAGCTATATCTTGCTCAATGACGGTAAAGGACAATTCTCAGATGCTACCTCAGAAATTGGACCAGATTTGCTTTATCCTGGCCTAATCAATGGAGCAGGGTGGCTTGATATGGATGGAGATTCACAAAAGGATCTGATTCTCAATGGTTTGGGAACCTCAGTAGAGGTCTACTTAAATAAAGATGGTCAATTGAAAAAATCAACTGAATTAATTTTTGATCAGGCCCCAAAAGGATGGTGGTTATCCCTAGTTATAGCAGATGTGGATGGAGATGGTCTAGAAGATATCCTTTGCGGAAATTTTGGAGAAAATAGTCAAATGAAGCCTTCAAAATCCAGGCCAACGGTGACTTATTATGCAGATTTTGATGATAATGGAACTGTAGATCCCATACTCTCCTATTATATAGGTAACCAATCTTATCCCGCCTATAGTAGAGACGAATTAACGGGTCAATTGGTAAAGTTGAAGAAGAAACTAACTGACTATAAATCTTATGCCGAAAAAAGTATAACAGATATATTCGAACCTGAGGAACTGGAGAAGGCAGAAAAGTTGGTTGTGGAAACCCATAGTAGCTATTGGATTCAAAACCTGGGTAATGGCCAGTGGAAGTGGAATAAATTACCAGCTCAAGCCCAATGGGCACCTATCTTTGACTTCGCAGTTAATGATTTTAACGGAGATGGTTTTATGGATTTTATTACTGGTGGAAATTGTGAAATGACCCGCACTAGTTTTGGACATCAAGATGCAAATTATGGACAGGTATTTCTTGGAAAAGAGGATGGCACCTTTGAATTTTTGAATGTAATTCAATCCGGAATAGCTGTTTCCGGTGAGGTGCGCAATATTATTTCCCTGAATGATGAATTAATATTTTTCAGATATCACGACACCCCATTATTCTATCGAATCATACCATAAAATCATGAGAATAACCGGTACTTTTTTGGATGAAATCAGTCACGATATCCCTCATCAAAATTGGGGCGCGAAAGAATGGGAAAAGGATTTTGAGTGGATGAAAGCTGCTGGAATCGATACTGTTATTCTGATTAGGGCTGGATATAGGCGATGGCAAACTTTCCCCTCTAAAGTTTTAACACAATATCAAAATGCCTATAATCCACCTCTGGATTTAGTGGAGTTGTTTCTAACCTTATCTGAGCAATACGGAATGGATTTTTACTTTGGCCTATATGATTCAGGTCAATATTGGTTTGATACCGGAAATTATGCTAAGGAAGTAGAAATCAATCTGAGATTTATTGAAGAAGTATGGGAGCGCTACCATCATTTTTCTGCTTTTTCGGGTTGGTACATTTGTCAGGAAGTTAGTCGAAAAACAAAAGGGATAATTGATTTGTATGCTCAACTCGGGAAATTCTGTAAATCCATTTCAGGAGGTTTACCTACATTAATTTCACCTTATATAGATGGGAAAAAAGCCTTGCTTTCTAATCAATCTAACTTAAGCAAACAAGATGGAATAGCTTTAAAAGAGCACGAATCGGAATGGAATGAAATCTTTGACGGAATTCGGGGAGCAATAGATATAGTGGCCTTTCAAGATGGTCATGTTGATTACGATGAGTTATCTCATTATCTTGAAATTAATAGTAGATTGGCTGCGAGACATCAATTGAGATGCTGGACCAATGCAGAATCCTTTGATAGGGATATGCCAATTAAGTTTTTACCTATAAAATGGGAAAAGCTCAAATTAAAACTTGAAGCTGCACAAAAAGCTCAGGTGGAAAAAGCGATTACATTCGAGTTCTCCCATTTTATGAGTCCACAATCAGCTTATATTCAGGCCCATCATCTTTATAATCGATATATGGAATATTATTCAAAATGAGAGAAATCGCTAAAAAATATCGGGAAGAACTTTTCAACAACGTCTTACCCTTTTGGATGAATCACAGTCTTGATCAACAAGATGGAGGATTTTTTACTTGTTTGGATCGAAATGGAAAAGTATATGATACCGACAAATTCGTCTGGTTACAAGCTCGGCAAATTTGGACTTTTGCCATGCTCTACAAAGAAGAAGCCAAAGCTAACGCTCAATGGTTATCCATTGCCCATCACGGAGCTGATTTCCTTTCCAAATATGGTAGAGATGACGAAGGACAGTGGTATTTTTCACTGAGAAGAGACGGCAAACCTTTGGTTAAGGCATATAATATTTTTTCAGATTGCTTTGCTTGCATGGGATTTGGCAAACTCTTCCAGGTAACTCAGGATGAAAAACATGCTACTATAGCATTAGAAGCCTTTAATAACATCCAAGTTAGAAAAGATAACCCTAAGGGGATTTACAATAAACAAATAGCAGATAATAGGCCTTTAAAAAACTTTGCATTACCTATGATCATCTGCAATCTAGCACTGGAAATTGAACCTCTATTAGATCGTCAAACGGTTGAGAAAACAATAGAAGAGTGTTTGCATGAGGTCATGAATGTTTTTTACGATGAACAGACTGGAATCATTTTAGAAAACGTCACCCCGGAGGGAAAATTTGACGATTCCTTTGATGGAAGATTAATGAATCCCGGCCATGCAATTGAGGCAATGTGGTTTGTTATGGATTTAGGCCAAAGACTAGGAAAAACAGAATTAATTAAGGAAGCTGCTGAGCGTGGAATCAGTATGCTAGAAAAAGGATGGGATGAGATCCATCAAGGTATTTTTTATTTCTTGGATGCCAAAGGACATCCCACTCAACAATTAGAATGGGATCAAAAATTATGGTGGGTGCATTTGGAAACTTTAGTTTTTTTATCCAAATCCATCCATTTACTTGGTGACCAAAAATTCTATGATTGGTTTAATAAAGTTCACCATTATACCTGGCATCATTTTGCCGATCCTGGTTATGGGGAATGGTGGGGATATCTCAATAGAAAAGGAGAAGTCTTAAAAACGCTAAAAGGGGGAAAATGGAAAGGATGTTTCCATGTTCCAAGAGCTTTGTATCAATGTTCCAAACTATTGGATCGGTAATCCATGATGATTGACTGAAATGGATTCAAAAGGATGAGCTAATAAATCAATTATATAGGCAAATTCTCCTCGGGTAAGTAAATTTGATTGAATTGGACTAAAATTTTCCTTTTTTAAAATTTTCAAGGCATCTTCATATGAAATTGAACTCGAGGATAGCAGGTTAGCCACCTGAACGGTAGTTTTCAAATCTACTGCTGACAAGTCTTTTATTTCATGATTATCTAGTCCCAACTGTATCAAGCCTTTTTGTAAATCTTCAACTTGCATAGCTGAGTCAGGATAGTACCAGGTGCGATTGGCCCAAGCATAAGGTTCCCCGACACCTAATAATAGACCGGTACTGGCTATTCTTTGAATGGATTTGAAATAGGGGTGTTCAGGGTTGACATCATAAGAAGGAACCAAATATCCTCCAGCATTTAATACCTCATTCTGTACGAGTCGCACTGGAACTTTATGGATAGGTAATTTTTCCCGAAGGGATAAAGCTGCCACAGTACCAGCAGCTTGTCCAATTTGTAAAATTACCGGCTGCAATCTGGTTGAACCATTAACAATATTCGATACCGAAATAGCTTTATCTGCAATAATAAGTCCATCCACCGCTTTAGGAATTAATGTTCCTAAAGGCACATTAAAAGAAGGTACAGGAGGAAAATTAATTTCAGGGATATCGTTTCTCTCTTTATGGTGATGGTCAATTGGGTAATCACCAACTGCAATGCCAGTTTTGTATAGTGGCATCTCCGTATCGTATGGCCTCAAAATATGGTTTAAATTTAATCTGACTAAACCATCCAATCGGCGGCCTTCCCGATGATAGGGGATTAAGGGCAATAAGTCATCCGAGGGAAATTCATCATCTGCCAAACCCAAATTCTTATATCCTAATTCATGTTGGATAAAATAGACAAATTGTAAGGTTTTCAGTTTGGCCCTTTGCAAAGCTTCTGTTCTTTGCTCCTGATCCATTGGCACCAAGTTCAAGTAAATATCATTGCCCTTTAAAGGCCAATTGATTAAATATTTATCGTTGGGTAATTTGGCGTAAGTCATCATGGTTGCGCAAGGGTGGATTCCAGTTTTGGGTTCGGTGCAAAACTCCAAACAAGCACAGTCAAATAGGTTGGGATTGTAATCTGCCGGCTGATCAATTGTCTTATCAGCAGTTGGTCCATAATCTTTTAGAATAGCTGTAAAGGTTAAATCTTGAATAATATCATTAGCGCTCTCTAATGCAATAGATTCGCCCGTTTGAGACTTGGCTTCCATTCCCAAATCAAAAGAAGCTCCAACTTCTTCAAGGACATCTCCTAGGTCTGTACCGTCTATTAAAACTTTAGCTTGAACTTGAAAAATTTCTTTTTCTCGTTCCAAAGTGACCACCCAATAATCTTGCTCTTTTTTAATGCTCTTCCATACAGTATGGGGCATAAAGGTCAGCTGTTTCTTTTCCGCTTCGATAAAATCCATAAGAATTTGCATACCTACCTTGGGTTCAAATGCTGTATGGGTTACCCAACCTGTCTGAAGTGCTTCTTTACTGCCATAGTGTTTTCTTAGTTCATTTCTGAAGGCTCCCCATATTCCAGCAGGCATTTCATGATTGCCGTCAATTGCGCTTACTCCAGCTGCTGTAAGCATTCCACCTGGCCAGGCTGTGGATGCTATCAATAACGTCTTTGCTCCTAATCGGGCAGATTGAATAGCAGCTGCAGTACCTCCAGTTCCCGCTTCTAGAACTAAAACATCTACTTCTAGTGCGGGTATCTGTTTATTGGTGCAGGCGTTCATTGAAAGGACAAAAAGAAGCAGAAAAATTAGCATCTCAAAAAATTTTATTTGGTCAAACAGCGAATGTTTAATTTAATTCGTTTAACTATCAAAATAATTAATTATTTAATTTTCAGTACCAAGCCCATAGGTGTGTACGCACACAATTTTACAAAATTTTATTAAATTTGGGTCGTACTGTGAAAAAGTAAACTACTTGAATGACATTATCCTATCTAAGAGATCTGATATACAAAGAAACCTCGTCATATTCTTTGACGAGGAATTATTTTTCTTACATCATTTTCAAAAGCATTTAAAAACAAAACAATGAAGAAAAAATTATTTTTCACCTTGAGTTTGTTTGCTCTATTTGCCTTTACCGGATTTGCTCAAAAAACAGTTTCAGGGACTGTTACTGACGCAACTGGTGAAGTCATGATTGGAGTTAACATTCTAGAAGTTGGTACTTCTAACGGGACAATTACCGACTTAGATGGAAATTTTTCTATTGAAGTTTCCGATGATGCCACTCTTGAATTCAGTATGGTGGGTTATACTCCTCAACAGATTGAGGTTGGCAGCCAGACCGTCATCGACCTAGTACTGGAAGAAGGGGTTGCTTTAAGCGAAGTAGTAGTGACCTCTTTGGGTATTTCAAAAGAGAAGAAAGCACTAGGTTATGCAGTTACTGAGATTGGAGGGGAGGATTTTACTGAAGCTAGAGAACTAAACGTTGCAAATTCACTCGCTGGTAAAGTAGCTGGTGTCAACGTAAGTAATATTGCTTCAGGTCCTGGTGGATCTAGCCGTGTTATTATTCGTGGTAACAGCTCCATCTCAGGTAATAATCAACCTTTGTATGTTGTGGATGGTATTCCAATTGACAACACTAACCTAGGATCTGCAGGTATGTGGGGTGGTCAAGACTGGGGAGATGGTGTATCAAGTATCAACCCTGACGATATCGAGACCATGACCGTATTGAAAGGTTCTTCAGCTGCTGCTTTATATGGTTCTAGAGCTAGTAATGGGGTTATTATGATTACCACTAAGAAAGGTGGTAAAAGAAAAGGAGTAGGCGTTGAAGTACAAAGCAACTATACCTTTGAAAACATTATTGAAACTTTTGATTTCCAAAAGGAGTATGGACAGGGAGATAATGGTAAGAGACCTACTACTCAACCTGAAGCTATTGCCTCCAATTTATATTCTTGGGGAGAAAAATTAGACGGTCGATCAACTATTCAATTTGATGGTCAATCAAGACCTTACAGTGATGTTGGAGACAATCTAGGCAGTTTTTACCAGACGGGAAGTACATGGACCAACTCTTTATCTTTGAGTGGTGGAGATGAAAATTACAATTTCCGTTTTGGGGTAACGAATCTAGAAAATCAGGGGATTATTCCTAACTCAGGATTAGACAGAAATACTTTCACTACCAATACTTCTGGTAAGTTTGGAAAGTTAACTGCTTCTTTTGCGGGTACTTATATTCGTGAAAACGTGCAGAATAGACCAAGATTATCGGATTCTCCAGGTAACGCCAACTATACAGCATGGTCTATGCCGGCTAACGTGGATGTTAATTCTTTATTAGGTCCTAATGGAGATGGTACCAATGAAGAGGGAACAGAATTGTTATTTAATGATAACATTTACGTAACCAACCCATGGTTTGCTGCCTACAACTTCGTAGGTTCTAACACCAAGCACAGAGCAATGGGTAACACCACGCTTAGATTCCAATTTACCGATTGGTTGTACATCCAAGGTAGAGCGGGTATCGATTCTTATACAGAAAGAAGAACCAGCGTTGAACCTTACGGAACCGCTTATAAGCCTTTAGGTGGTATGTCTGAATTGGAAAGAAGATTTACCGAAACCAATTTAGACCTTATCATTGGGGTTGATAAAACCTTAGACAACGGTATTGGTATCAGTGCTTTTGTAGGAGGAAACCAAATGGAAAGAAGTTTCGAAACTTTAGGAGGTAGCGGTAATAACTTCAATATTCCTTTCTTACACACTTTGAACAATTTAGCCAACAGAGGTACTTCTTACGGAATTAGCGAAAAAGCTATTAACTCTGTTTTTGGATCTCTTGAATTATCTTACAACAGCATCTTGTATTTGACTGCTACAGCTAGAAACGATTGGTTCTCTACTTTACCTGTTGAAAGCAACAGCATTTTATATCCATCTTTCACTGCTAGTTTCATCTTATCTGATGCCATCACCATGCCTTCTTTTGTTTCATTCGCTAAGTTAAGAGGTGGATGGGCACAAGTAGGTGGTGATACCGATCCATACCAGTTGAATTTAACTTATGGTTTAGTTGGACAAGGTCACTTTGGATCCCCACTTGGAAGGATTTCCCAAGGAAGAATTCCAAACTTTAACTTACAGCCTTCTGAGACCTCTGAAATCGAATTGGGAGCTGATTTTAGATTGTTCCAGAACAAATTAGGAGTAGACATCACTTATTACGATAAGACCACTTCTAATGACATTCTTTTCGCTTCGATTTCTCAAACCAGTGGATTCGGTTCTCAGGTAGTAAACATTGGAGAGCTTAGAAACTCAGGAATAGAATTGTTGTTGAACATCACTC
Source organism: uncultured Saprospirales bacterium (assembly GCA_937926355.1). Taxonomy (GTDB): domain Bacteria; phylum Bacteroidota; class Bacteroidia; order Chitinophagales; family Saprospiraceae; genus CALAZP01. Next base: position 1,826 of record CALAZP010000109.1, on the reverse strand, counting down.
CGATTAAGAGAACTGACTTCTCTTGGGATATGACATTCAATTTTGCTAACAACCAGAATGAAGTAGTTAGTCTTTTGACTCCAGAGCAAGATGAAGAAAGTATTAGAGTATCAGAAAGTAGAACAAGAAGTGCTTATATTCACCATGAAGAAGGACAGCCCTACTCTGTTATTAAAGGATTCAAATATGCTCGTGATGCAGCTGGTAACATTCAGTATGACGAAAATGGTTATCCAGTAAGAGGTGAATTTGGGGTTTTGGGTAACGGCGTTCACCCAACTACCTTAGGATTGACCAATAGATTCCGATATAAGAATTTCCAATTGAGCGTTTTGGTTGATGGTAAATTCGGAGGAGACATCTATGCGGCAACCAATGCTTTTGCTTACCTAAGAGGACTACATAAGAATACCTTAGTAGGTAGGGAAAATGGTAATGTTGGTGGACCTAAGACTTTACCTTTAGACGAAGTCGATAACTATTATTCTCAGATTTATAACATAACTGAGGAATTTGTTGAAGATGCTTCATTCATCAAGTTGAGACAATTTACACTTGGATATAATTTCCCAAAATCATTGCTTGAGAGCACACCATTCTCTGAGGTAAGTTTATCATTAGTAGGTCGTAACCTATTATTATTGATGAGCAAAGTAGACAATATAGATCCTGAATCTACCTATTCAAATGGTAATGCTCAAGGCCTTGAAATGTTTGGTGTTCCTCAGACAAGAAGCTTTGGGTTCAATCTAAATGTTAAATTTTAAAATCAAATCTATTTCAATAGATTAAAAATTGAGTGTAATGAAATCATTTTTAAATAAATTTTACCTTTTGGGGCTCATTATGACGCTTACTATGGTGTCATGTGATGAAGGGTTCGAGGAATTGAACCTGAACCCCACTCAAGCGAACGACCTTGATCCAAAATTCCAATTTTCTTATGTTCAACTTCAAACTTCTGGGGAACGTTACGAAAACTGGAGAGCAGCTTTAATTTACTCCTCCACTATGATCCAGCACCTTTCTGCTTTGGCAACATATTGGTCAGGAGATAAATATCTTTTCAATAGTGGTTATTCCTCTTCATTGTTTGACAGAGCCTATAACAACTATATCAAGGATATTCAAGACCTAATCAATAACCTGGAAACTTCAGGAGAAAACCCAGAAATGTTAGCTATGGCTAGAATTTGGAGGGTGGTTGCTTTCCATAGAGTGACAGATATTTATGGAGATATTCCTTATTCTGAGGCTGGAAAAGGTTATACCGACGGTATTACTGCTCCAAAATACGATGCGCAAGAAGACATCTATAAAGACATGGTTGCTGAATTAGAATCTGCAATTGGTCAATTGTCTGGAGGTGGAAGATCTTTTGGCTCTGCTGATTTTATCTATGGAGGTAACACTGATCAGTGGCGTAAATTTGCCAATTCTATGTTATTGAGATTGGGAATGCGTATGTCTAAAGCTGATCCTGCTGCTGCGGAAGCTGCTGTAAGAAAAGCTATTTCAGGAGGTGTGATGACTAGTAATGCTGACATCGCAATGATTCAGCATAGCTCAGGACCAGAAGGTATTAACCAAAATGGAATAGGTCAGGTTTTCTTAGCAGATGACAACCAAAGAATGAGTAAAACATTCATCGATTGGATGGCTAATCACAATGACCCTAGAATAGATGTATTGGGCTATATGGCCGTAGGAGGACCTCAAGTGGGACTTCCTAATGGTTATGATGCACAAACTATTTCAAACTTTGGAAGCGATGATCTAAATACCTATAGCCGAGTTAATCCTAAGTTAGTTACTGTGGATGCTCC
>CALAZP010000108.1 GCA_937926355.1 uncultured Saprospirales bacterium | reverse complement strand
AGTAAAAGAAGTTCAAAAATGTTTGGCATTTTGTGAATTGGCCTTGAAATAAAAAATTTAGGTACATTTTTTGTTGGTATTACTGTATGAAAATACAGTTTCTGAGCTGGTTGTTTATTGGAGGGTTGGCATTAAAAGGCTATACTCAAACCATCACGGTTAATGTTTTAGATGACCAAACAGATGGTTCTTGTACTGCACAACATTGCAGTTTTAGGGAGGCCATTGCCATATTGAACGAAGGCAAAGGCAATGCTGTCCATTTTGACCCAAATCTTACCGATACCCTGTGGTTGGAGGAACCGCTACCAGATTTGATTGCTAATAATTGTTTGATTCAAGGAGGTGGGAATCGGGGAGTGGTGATATCCACAAAGGCCCAAGTTAGAAATGGTTGGAAAATCAGTGCTAACCGGGCTACGCTTAAAGGGTTAAATTTTAGTGGCTTTGAGGGGTTTGGTATGAAATTAGACTCATTAGCAACTTTTGTTTTCCTCTTAGATAATCAATTCCATTTTAACGGAGAAGCTGGACTAAATATAGAAGGTGCCAATAATATTAGCATAGGTCAAATGGGCCAACCCAATCGGATGATTGGAAATAAAATAGGCATTTCTTTAGCATATCAGCATTTTTCTTCTCTAGTAACCGTGGAGGGTAATATCATTGAGGAGAATGCAATTGGTATTTTGGGTAAGGGCTTGTCCCAAGGAAGTTATTTGGGCAGTAATATGCTTAAAAACGATAGCCTGATTGGGATCTCTATAGTTCAATCAGAGGGTACAAGAATCTTTTATAATCAATTATATGGACCCGCTCAGCAGGGAATTTTGTTGGAACAATCCGATAATGTTATTATTCGGGAAAATTTATTGGATGAGCACCTCATAGGAATCGTGCAAAAAGAGGTAGGAGCGGGGAATCTGATTACCCGAAACCAGTATACCTGTGTCCAGGAACCTATTGTTAGGGAAGATGTGGTTCAAGGTCCTCGGAGTCCCAATCAAATTTGTTTTGATAGTCGAATCACGGGATTTTCCAATCCTTATTCACGAATTGAAATATACCGTTTGGATAGAGATTCTTGTAGTGAAAAAAGTAGATCATCTTGGACTTTTATAGAGGAGGTTCAGGCTGCCCAAAGTGGATGGTGGCAAAATGACCTTGCTGACCTAACTATCCAAGAAATAGCTGCCATAGCTATAGATGCTTTAGGGAATACCTCCGTTTTTTCAACCCCCGTTTCCAAAACCGTTTATCCAGCAGTTTTTCTAGAGGCAGATTCTATAATTTGTAGTGGTGATTCTAGCACTCTATTAGCTAACCTGGGAGAGTTTGCCGATGATCAGTATGATTTTTTTTGGTCAAATTCTCAAGGGTTTGAACAAAAAGGCTTGATAGTTAAGGAGACATTAAGTTCGGGGTGGTATTTTTTTGAAGCGAACAAAGATAATTGCAGGAAAGTATTGGATTCGGTTTTCATCCAGCAGAATGACTTGGACACATTAAGACTTGGACCATCTTATGGACCATTGTGTTTTGATGCTGAAATCGAGATAGAGGGAATATTATTTAACTCCAATAATTCGCGTCAAACACTCATTAAGGAGGGAACGGAGGGTGCATGTGATACGGTGGTGGAGATCGACTTAGAATTTATGGAAGCTCCTATTAAATGGATTAACCCTTCCATTTGCCGGTCGGATACTTTTATGTTGGGCTCGGAGATTTTTTTTGAAGGTAGAGCTCGTGATACGATTATTCTGCCCAATGCAGCACAAAATGGTTGTGACAGTATGGTTGTAGTAGAAGTTAATTTCATTGACCATCCGGTTAAAAAATATCAAGGGAATCTGTGTAGTGATGATTTTGAAATGATCAATGGCGTCAGGTATGATATCAATCATCCCAATGGAGAGTATTGGATTGCCGGAGAAAATTCCGAATGTGATACTTTAGTTGAGGTTTCTTTTGATTTCCATAAGCCTCAATATGATACCATAAAGGGTACTTATTGCGAAGGAAACCAGTTTATAGTTAATGGGGTAATTTATGATGTTAATAATCCTAAAGGAGCGGAGTATATGACTGATAAATATGGTTGCGATAGTGTAATCTATATTGAATTATCCTTTGATTTTAATACCATACATTATCTGGACACCATTCTTTGCGATAATGAGGAACTCTTAATCAATGGAAACTTATATGATAGAAGTCGCACTAGTGGTATGGAGCAGTTTGTCGCAGGTGGAAATGTCAATTGCGATTCCATAGTATATATTGAAATTACTTATGCAGATCGTCAAGGGGAAGTTACTTTACCTTCAATGATTTCTGTGGATCAGGGAGGAACACTCGCTATTGATCCAATTATCAATTTTATACCTACTACTATTTCTTGGAGTTCAAATTTAGACCTTAGTTGTAACGATTGTTTAAGTACGGTTGTAAATGGAGACCAAGAAGGTTGGATAAACCTATCGGTTACAGATGTCAATGGATGTAACTATGAAGCTATGGCTGAAGTAAAATTAGTGGAAGTCAAAAACGACATTGCTTATATTCCCAATGCATTTTCCCCTAATGGAGACGGGATCAACGATATTTTGGAAGTATTTCCTAATTATAGTTGGGTTTCTGAAGTGGGAGATTTGAAAATAGTTGATCGTTGGGGTCAAGTGGTATATCATTCAGTTTATCCAAAATGGGATGGCACCATAGATGGCCGTGTGGCGCTGACGGGTATTTATCTCTATGTTGTGGAGTTTATCATGAAAGACGGGAGTATCCAGCATCAATCCGGCAGTTTCTTTTTGCATCGGTAACCTATTAGAAACAGTTGGAATTCAGTTGATTATTTTATAAATTGTATTGTATTTCTTTTACGTAAAAACCAAAAATTAGCCTTATGAAAACTTTACTTAAAAGTGTTACCGTAGTTTTGGCTATGGCATTTTTGACTACTTCTTGCTTCACGAATACCTTTAACGTAGGCAATGGTGCACAATCGGGGGTACAGGTTACAAGTATGAATCACTATTTAATTTATGGATTGGTACCCTTAAAAGTATCAGACCCTAATGCTCTTGCAGGAGGTGCATCGGATTATACCGTCAAGATTGAGCACAGCTTCATTGATGGGTTGATCAATGCCATTACTTTTGGTATTTATACCCCTACGACTACTACTGTAACTAAGTAAAACAGCAGAACATGGGCGTTTCTGCTTGGAATGCCCATATTCTAATCCTTTCAATGGTATGTTTGATAAAGGCAGTTATCTCTGGTTAGTAATTGGAGTAATATTAGTTGTACTAGGGATAGGTGCGCTATCCCGATATTTAGTTGATTATTCTGTATTGTCCCCATACGGTAAAGGTTATATATGGGGCAATCTCCTTTTAATAGTGGTTGGCCTTACCCTATGTTATTATTTTTATCGAGCCAGAAAAAGCCACTAACGGTTATTGACCATTTGATAGTTTGGCGCTGTTGGCATCAGTACTGCTTTAAGGTTAGGCGTTTTCATTTTTTGGTCCAAGGGAAAAATCGGGCGCTCTAACCTTTTGTAGGGCAATCGAATGAGGTCTTGATCCACTCCTCCTGGGGTTAAGGCCATGAGCCAGCCATTTTGGATTTGATATAATTCAGGGACCAGGTAACCAATTTTAACCATTACTATTTCAGTGTTTTGAGGATCTAAATTTAGATCTGTAAAATCCTTTAAATAGTGATATGGTTTTCTTTTTTCAGTCACAATAATATAGTTGTTATTTATTTGGAGTACTACTTCTACTGCTGCGTTTCTATCTCCTTTTTTGATGGCGTGTACCTTTCCTTTTAGTGTAATGGGAGGGGCATACCTATCATCCACTATAGCTCCTGCCATTCCTTCAATTTCTGCTCCTATTCCTGCTTTCAATGCTTTATTGGTAATATCGGGACCTGGAATGGAGGCATAAATTAAAGAGGGACCATTAGGTTGACTTAATACGGGGTGCTTCATTAGCTCATGTAGGGTCCAAGTCACATCACCAGCTCCGCCAGCAGTAGGATTATCACCCATATCACTGATAAAAAACGGTGGATTTTGATTTTCAAAGGCAGAATTCAAAGCTTCTTCGAGGGTAGTAGTTGGGGCAACAAACTCGAAATCATGTCTTACTTCCCAAAAGGCATTTGCTAATTGTTCTGCACCTTTTTCTACTTCTTCTTGGTTATCCCCGACCACCATAACCACGCCGTGGTTTCTGGGTTCATCTGCCCATGGATATCCCATCCAAATAGCAGCATCTATAATTCCTGGGTTTTTAGTCAGGGGATCTACCATGGCATAAAGGGATTTTCCTGGTTCTACTCTGGTAGAAGTTTTTTCTCCGGGTAATAAAATAGGGACTTTTACTCTGGCTTTGAAAGCTGGACGTCCTTTACCTGATTGTATTCTCTCCAATAAATTATCCACTGCTCTTTGTTTGCTTTCCAAAGCATCTTCATGAGGTGCCATACGGTAACAGGTGATTAAATCTGATAGGCCGGCTAATTTTTCACTAACATTTCCATGTAAATCCATACTGGTGGAGATCAAGGGTTCAGTTCCAACTACTGCTCGGATTCGCTCTATCATATTGCCTTCAGGGTCATCTAATCCCTCTACACTCATAGCGCCATGGATATCAAAAAATATCCCATCCAGAGGTAGGTTTTTGGCTAAACCTTCGAGTATTTCATTGAGGAGACTCTCATAAGAAGCCCTGGTGACCATTCCACCTGGCAAGGCATGTCCTTTTAGGATTGGAATCCATTCAGCAGCAGATCTTTGCGGGCTTTTCTCCCTCATAAAAGGGTATAGGTTAAATATTTCGTTCCCCCTTTTGGCGTGGAAGGCTGCTGCTTCTGTTCTGGCTGGTGAAAAAGTACTTGATTCTATAGCCAGTCCAGCTATTGCAATTTTAGGCAGGGGTCTGGCGTCAGCCATTAGTGGGCTGTTTTGGAGTTTTTCTAAAAAGAATAACTCACCGAAAAATTGCCAATCAAAATTGACAGACTGATTAGCTGGGTGGTTGTGATGGTCTTGGTCAAGTTGGTATCCTTTCGGTTTTTCCAAAACTCGGGTTTGCCCATATACCCTTTCAAACTCTCGCCTCATGGTTCGGAAAGTGGCGGGAAGTTGCTGTATTTTATCAAGTAAATCTATGGATTCTTCTTTTGTTTGTGCAAGGTCATAGGCCTCCAACAGCAGTAAGCTGTTAAATGAAAATTTGGTGAGTTGAACAACTTGTTCATAGATAGCCAGGGTGTAGGGTTGACGAATTTCCTCCTTTTTAAGTAATTGAATAGTAGATTCAATTTTTTGTAACTGAGTTATTTTTTGTTTGGCGATTTCAAGTTTTTGTGCGTTTTGATTAACCCAGGCGCCTTTTTGGTTAGGGTCTGGCAAACTAATAATGGCTTCTGTTTTATTATTTCCTCTTAATAGGGTGTGTCTGGCGTACCCTTCTTTAAGATAAATAGGAATCCACGCTTCAACAACTTCCTCTAAATCATCTATAAAGGCCCATTCTTGCCCAGTTAGGGCAGGTCCAAAGAACAACTTCCTAAATTGTGATTTGATCATTTCTTTATCCGTTGTTCCTCCCTCCCAGGTTTGGATTCCAAAACCGGTAATGCCTCTTTTGTATAATTCAAAATGTGGGGAATCGTCATCCCATAGCGTCAAGAGAAGTCCTTCTAATTGGTAAGCAAGGGTTTTTTGAGCGAATATTTGAATTTGATCCAAATTGCTTTCGGATCTCGGCATTAAAGTCCATCTAGTTTGACCAGCTGTTGCTCCCATAACTTTGAGTCCATTGGCGGTAAACCACTGCATGGCTTTATCATTTCCATAAGTTTCGGCATGGGAGTAGTTCCATCGCATGTAAATGCAATTTTTGGGAAAGCGATCCAAAAATTGCTCTAGATTACCTTTATTAGCCATCCAAAGAGAATCCACTTTTTCTTTAGGCATATTTTGGTCAAACATGGGATAGTACACTTCTGCCTGTTTGAGGGGCATATCATCCCAAAAAATGGGAATTCTACCATTTTGAGCGGCAAATTCAGATACTTTATTTAGCCAAATGAGGTTGAGTTCAAGGGCTGATTGGCCACTTTCTCTTCCTGTGGTTTGTACTTCATCTCCTCCCACATGTAAATATTTACCATGGGGGGTAGCTTCCATAGCTTGACGATACAAATCAAATTGGAGTTCGTACGTTGCAGGATCGAGGGGATTAAAAGCCCAATCGCTTTCAAGGTCATCTCTTAGTTCTTGGTATTGAGGGTGTTTTAATATATATGAGGCATGGCCTAGACCCTGAACTAAGGGGCTGATGGAGATATTTCTTTCCATAGCATAATCGCTGAGAGCTTTCCACTCTTCTATGGAAAAGGCATCTTGAGAGGCAATGGCCGTTCTATTGGTATATTTAATTTTGTCTTCTAACTCTAGAATGATTCCATTGATTTTGAGCTGCGCTAAAAAATCTATTAGGTTGTAGTAGTACTCCTTTTTCTCCAGATGATGTTTGACATCAATATGAATGGGTCTAAACCCAATAGAGGGGTAATCAATAAGTTCTAAATTGGGTAGGACCGCGTAATCTTTTAATAATTGATCTAGAGTTACAAAAGCATAGAAAAGGCCTGCTTGGTCTTTGCCAGAGAGGAATATTTTATGGTCTTTTATGCTGATTTGGTATCCTTCAGATGGGGTATTCAATTGGGGATTGATATCAAAGAAGACGTTGGCTTGGTCTGGCTGATTGGTACTTTTCAAACCAGCACTACCGCCAAGTCTTACAGGAAGATGTAATTGGCTGGGGGAATAGGCGTAAAGGATTTGGTCGCCTGGAATTCCTTGATTTTCGGTTGGGGCTTGGAGGGTGAGGTTTTTTACCGAAGGTATAATGGATTGATTAAAACCAAAGAAACCAATGGATAAGAAAAGGATAGAAAAGACTATGCGCATGACAAATGATTTTTAGTGTTTAAAAGGCAGGGGTACTGCTTTGAGTCTTCCCCAAGCGATGAAAAATAGGATAGTGATCCAAATAATAGATTAATGGGGATAGAACTATATTCTTTATAAATGAGATGATAGCCAGCTGCTAAAATCATAATAATGAGTAGGCCTATGGCTGCGAAAGCAGAAATTCGGGGATAGATATTCAATAGAGAGGGAAGGAGCAGTCCAATTCCGCCGAGAAGCTCTGCAACCCCAATGACCAAAAGCAGTTCTGGTAATTCGTTGACCCAACTTAGGTTATTTTGCAGCTCTGAAATGGGGGTAATTAACTTCATCAATCCCGCCATTATAAAGGTAAGACCGAGCACGAATTGAGCTACCCATAGGGTGACATGAAGTCTTTTAGATTTTTTTTTACTCATGATATAGGGCTTTTTGCTGTTTTAAAAATAAGGAAAAAAAAGTAGGCAGGGATTAAATAATTCCTTCTCTGAGTAGGTCGTGAAGGTGCACAATTCCCAAATAGGTATTATTTTTTTCGCAGACAATCAGCTGAGTTATACTGTTTTTTCGCATGATTTCCAAGGCATTAACTGCTAAGAGATTAGGTTGAATTATTTTGGGATTGGGGTTCATTATTTGAAACGCTGTAATTTGAGACAGGTCGGTTGCCCCTTGATTTAACATCCTTCTCAGGTCTCCATCTGTAATGATTCCCATTGCTTTTTTTTGCTGGTCTACGACTACTGCAGCCCCTAATCTTTTGGAAGTAATTTCTAGGATAACTGCTGAAAGGTCATCAGTAGGAGAGACGGCGGGTCTTTCATTATTCTTATAAAGGGTCTCTACAGTCAAGTACATTTGTTTGCCTAGTGTTCCTCCAGGGTGGTGGCGCGCAAAATCTTCAGCTGAGAAACCTCGAGCTGCGATTAAGGCAGTGGCTAAAGCATCACCCATGGCTATTTGAGCGGTGGTACTTGCTGTTGGTGCTAAGTTATTGGGGTCAGCTTCTTTTTCTACTGGGGTATGAAGTATGAAATGAGCGGATTTGGCCAATAGCGAATTTTGATCAGCTACCATAGCGATGATGGTGGTGTTGCGACTTTTGAGCAGGGGGATGAGGACTTTAATTTCAGGAGTGAGGCCACTTTTGGAAATACAAAGGACAATATCATCAGGTATGATCATTCCCAAATCACCGTGAATGGCGTCAGCTGCATGCATAAAAATGGCAGGTGTGCCGGTTGAATTAAGCGTTGAGACCATTTTTTGCCCTATAAGCGCACTTTTCCCCACTCCTGTAATGATGAGGCGGCCCTTGCTTTGCAGCAAGGTTAGGACGGTTTGAACAAAGTGCTCATCTATTGAATTGGATAAGTTTTGAATGGTATTTGATTCAATATCAATAGTATGCTGAGCGGTTTTAACAATGAGGTCGTTAATATTCACGGAATGGTTTTGTAGTTTTGCAAACTTTTTGACAAATTGTAAGGTAATGATAGCCAAGATTTAAGCAAAAGAAAAATCGGAGCACCTATCTTTTAAATTTGTCTGAAAACACGAATAATAATTTTTCTAAAAAACACTTTGATCAAAGGTTTTTATATTAACAATGAATTGATGTGCGATTCTTTGGTGAGAAATGAAATAGGGTACATCAAAAATGAAAGAAGAAAATGACATTGAGTGCGAATAGTTTGCATAAAGCTTTAAAAGATTACTTTGGGTTTGATGAATTCAAATCTCAACAGGAAAAGATAGTGAAGAGTGTTCTTGATGGGAAGGATACTTTTGTTATCATGCCAACTGGTGGAGGAAAATCTTTGTGTTACCAATTGCCTGCGCTTATTATGGAGGGTACTGCTTTGGTTATTTCTCCGTTGATTGCTTTAATGAAAAATCAGGTGGATTCTATTAGAAGTCATAGCCAAAGAGACGAGGTTGCCCATTTTTTGAATTCTTCTTTGACTAAGGGACAGATGAAGCAAGTCAAGCAAGATATTGTCGATGGGAATACCAAATTATTATTTGTCGCCCCGGAAACGTTAACTAAGGAAGAGAATATTGAATTTTTCAAGCAAGCAAATATTAGTTTTGTCGCGGTGGATGAAGCACATTGTATTTCGGAATGGGGGCATGATTTTAGACCTGAATATCGACGGATAAAGTCTATGTTGGAAGGTATAGGGGGCAGTATTCCGATCATTGCATTAACGGCTACGGCTACGCCAAAAGTTCAGATGGATATTCTCAAGAATCTGAATATGAAGCAGGAAAGCACTTTTGTTTCCTCCTTCAACAGGCCCAATTTGTTTTACGAAGTTTTGCCTAAGGGGAAGCCGGAAGTTACGCTCAAAAAGATTGTACAGATCATTCATCAAATGCCTGGAAAATCTGGAATTATATATGTACAAAGCAGAAAATCTGCAGAGACTATAGCCCAAACGCTTCAGGTCAATGATATCAAAGCGGCTCCTTATCACGCGGGTCTGGAGGCTAAATTAAGAACTAAAACTCAAGACGATTTTTTGATGGAAAGGACGGATGTGATAGTGGCTACTATTGCATTTGGGATGGGGATAGACAAGCCCGATGTTCGATTTGTAATACACTATGATATTCCGAAAAGTATTGAAAATTATTATCAGGAGACGGGTAGAGCTGGGAGAGATGGTCTTGGGGGGCGTTGTATTGCCTTTTTCGCGTATAAAGATATTTTGAAATTAGAAAAATTTCTCCGAGACAAACCAGTAGCTGAGCGAGAGTTGAGCCATCAGTTGATGCAAGAAATTATGGCTTATTCTGAAACTGCTTCTTGTAGGAGGAAATTTTTATTACACTATTTTGGAGAGCAATTTGATGAGGAAAATTGTGGCAAAATGTGCGACAATTGTAAATCTCCAAAGGAGCAAGTTGAAGTGGGTTCGGAAATGGTTAAAGGTCTAAAGAAGGTATTGGAGGTCGAAGAAAACTTGGGAATTAAGGCCTTGGTAGATTTGTTACTAGCGGAAAAGGGCAATACCAAGGATGAAAATTTTTGGTATTCTATCTATCGAAATGCCCTTTTACAAGATTTTTTATATAAGGATATTGAAACTTATGGATTGCTCAAAATGAGGCCTGAAGGGTATGCATTTTTGGAGCATCCTTCGGAGATAAAAGTTCCTTTAAACAACAATTACAAGGAGGAGACAGATTCTGATGACGATATCGGACGTACCGCAGTTTTGGATGAATTGTTGATTAAAATGTTGAAAGACTTAAGGAGAAAAGAGGCTCAAAAAAGGGAAGTGCCACCTTATGTTATATTCCAAGATCCTTCCTTAGAAGATATGGCAACTCAATATCCTATTACCATAGAAGATATGTCGCAAATTACTGGGGTCAGTAAAGGTAAGGCAGAGCGATATGGGCAGCCGTTTTTGGAATTGATTAGAGGATATGTGGAAGAGCATGGCATTGAAAGACCTACGGATTTTGTAATCAAACAAGTGGCACAGAAGTCTAAAATTAAGGTCAATTTAATTCAAGGGATTGATAGGAAAGTCCCATTAGAGGATCTTGCGGATGCCAATAATATCACCATGGATGAATTATTACAAGAATTATATGCTATAGTGACCTCTGGAACCCGTTTGAATATTGATTATTATTTGGAAGATTGTATTGATGAATACGCAAGGGAGGAGATTTATGATTACTTTTTGGAGTCTGAAACGGATCAGGAGGAGGCGGCTTTTGAAGAATTAAAAGAGGATGATATTACCTTAGAGGAAATCAAACTGATGAGGATAAAATTTATGTCTGAAATGGCCAATTAAACAAATAATGAAACGAATTTTAATTCTAAATGGGCCGAATTTGAATCTTTTGGGAAAAAGGGAACCCTCAATATATGGCAGTAGTAGCTTTGAAGATTTTTTTCAAGAAATGAAGGAAAAGTGGTCTTCTTTTCATTTAGAATATTTTCAAAGTAATCATGAGGGAATACTTGTTGATAAATTACATGAAGTGGGTTTTGATTGGGGTGGCATAGTTTTCAATCCGGCAGCCTATACCCACACTTCAGTAGCTTTGGCTGATGCCATTGCAGCTATACCTGCTCCAGTTGTCGAGGTACACATTTCTAACGTTGCTTCAAGGGAAGCATTTAGGCACCACTCCTACACGGCACCTAATTGTGTGGGATCCATAATAGGTCTAGGACTCGTGGGATACCATTTGGCTATGGAATACCTCGTTTATCATTACCTTAAATCATAGGGTACAGCCGAGAAATTTAAGTCCAACATTCTCAATCGTTTTCTTTTTCCGAATCGGACTATTCTATAGTTTAATATTTTGGGGAGTGCCAATGCAATTACCCAACTACTGGCGGTAACTATGGCATCTGCTTTTCTATACCCATTATCAGGAACGTCATCTGTCAGCGGGCCAATAAAACCGTAAAAAGACCAAGCTGCTCCAAACCAAAAAAGTTGTTTGGCGAAAGGTTTAGGCCATTCTCTGTGATATCTAAATGCGGTAATATCTTCTAATTTGATATATCTGTTTTGTAATCCAATCAAGTTTTGATCTACAATTAGTCGGTCTATAACACCTCGCGACCAGCCTTCGGTATCTCTTATCTGATAAACAATTTCTTCGCCTGGAAATAATTTTTTGGTTTTGGGGTTTCCAAATTTTTCAATTTGTAAGACCCTTTGAGCTAACAAGGAATTGCCAATGAAAGAGATAGAAATTATTAACCAGATATATTTGAGAAATGGGGTCATAATTAAATTGGTTTTAGGTTTCCTTGCAACTGTTCTATGAGAAACTTCATGGAGCGTTGGATGGCTTTAAAATCGTTGATGGTGTTGCCATTATAGATGAACAAGACCATTATGGTATAGTTTTTTTTGGGGATAATGAGGGAACCTCTATTGCATCTCCACGCTTCGCGAATGCGCCTTTTGAGGAGATTTCTATGAACCGCTTTTTTTATTTTTTTTTTGGGAACAGACACTGCCATTTTGCTTTTTTCAGGAGCGGACGGCTCTTCAGATTGAATATCCCAGACCATTCTTAAAGGAAATTTAGCAGTACTTTGGCCTTTGGCAAACAAGTTGGCAATGGTTTTAGTGCTTTTTAGCCGTGCTCTTTTGGGCAATTTCTGGCTGTAGTAATTCATCTATATTAATCAAAAAATTGCTTCTAAGGGCAAAATAGATTATTTTGGTCAAAGCATTGCTACAAATATTCCGGTTGCATTAAAATATAAAATGCAATCTAAATGAAGCGATACGAAGAATCCGTTGTTTTTGGGATTAAAAACTGGGCAGAAGAGGACCGTCCGCGTGAGAAACTGCTTTTAAAGGGCAAGCACAATCTTTCAGACTCCGAATTACTAGCTATTTTATTAGGTTCAGGCAGTCGCAATGAATCTGCGTTGGACTTAGCCAAAAGAATTTTACAGCAGGTTGATGGAGATTTAGGCAAATTGGCTAGATGGAATGTCTCCCAATTCAAGACCTTTAAAGGAGTGGGGAATGTAAAAGCCATTACTTTGATAGCTGCTTTGGAATTGGGTAAGAGGCGGATGAGCGAGCCCACAACCGTTCAAAAACAAATAGTAGATAGTGCATCTGCTTATCGGGAATTGGTCTCCCATTTAACAGATTTGGAACATGAAGAATTTTGGATTTTATTGCTCAACCGAGCAAATAAGGTAATGAGGAAAGAACGAATTAGCATTGGAGGAGTGGCCGGAACCTATGTGGACGCAAAGATTATTTTCCGGAGGGCATTGGAAATATCTGCAAGTGGACTCATCCTTTATCACAATCATCCCTCGGGTAATTTAAAACCCAGTCAAGCGGATATTGATTTGACCAGAAAGGTTTGTTCAGGTGCCCAAGGCCTAGATCTTAAAATCATTGACCATTTAATCATTGGGGATAGACAATATTACAGTTTCAAGGATAACGGGTTAATAGATTGAAGAGATGAAATGGCTTAAAAGTTTGGAACTGATAGAACGCATTGACCGATTAATTCGGTTAAAAGCTACGGGTAACTCCCAAGAATTATCACAAAAACTTGGGATATCTAGAAGTTCGGTGTATGCTTATGTGACACTTATGAAAGAATTAGGAGCGCCGCTTTATTATTGTAAAAAAACCAGAAGTTTTTGTTATTCATATGAAGTAAGGTTTATTTTTGGATTTGGACAAGAGAAAATGAGCAACTAAACGATGGAACTGATGTTTTTAAGGTTCATACAATATTAGGATTTTGGAAAAAAACAAGATTGACTTTTTTTTATTAGGTCGATTAATCAAATTGACTCGCCCATATAGATTATTATTTATAGCATCAGGTGTATTAGCGGTTGTGTTGGCACCTCTAGCTATCCTTCGACCTAAGCTCATTCAACAAATGGTAGATGAGCATATTTTCTTGAATGATTTAGAAGGATTGGTTCAATTAACCATGATTCTAGTGGGTATACTTTTTTTAGAAGCCATATTAAGGTACTTTTTCACTTATGGCACTAGTTGGCTAGGAGAGTCGGTAGTGCGGGACTTGAGGGTTCGGGTTTTTGATCATATTACCAACTTGAGGTTAACGTATTTCGACAAAACTCCTATTGGAACTTCGACAACTAGAACGATCAATGATATCCAGACGATTAACGATATTTTCACGCAGGGATTAATAACCATTGTGGCAGATTTACTCACTTTAATTGCCGTCTTGGGAATTATGTTTATAACCAGTTGGAAGCTAACGCTAATTTGTTTGACTACCCTACCATTTCTTATGGTAGCTAGTTATGTTTTCAAAGAAAAGGTGAAAATATCCTTCCAAAAAGTTAGGGCTGAGATTTCAAAAATGAACGCTTTTCTCCAGGAGCGGATCAGTGGTATGCGGATGGTTCAAATTTTTAATGCTGAGGAGCAAGAGAGAGAAAAATTTAGGATTATCAACAGAAGGTATACTGGAGCCAACTTAAAATCGATTTTATATTATGCTGTATTTTTCCCTGTAGTGGAGATAATTTCGGCGGCATCCTTAGGATTAATGGTGTGGTGGGGTGCAAGAGGGGTAATCAGTAATGACGTAACTCTTGGTGCTTTAGTTGCATTTCCTATTTATTTAGAGATGTTATTTAGACCTATAAGAATGTTAGCGGATAAATTTAATACCTTACAAATGGGATTAGTAGCAGCTGAGCGGGTGTTTAATTTATTGGATAAAAATGAAACGATACCCAATGAGGGTACCTTAATGCCTAATAAAATTAAAGGTCATTTACAATTCGATCAAGTTTCTTTTGCTTATAATCCAGGAGAGTTGGTTTTAAAAAATTTGACTTTTGAGGTAAAGCCAGGAGAAACTTTAGCTATTGTGGGGAGTACAGGTTCTGGGAAAACGACCATTACTAATATTTTGAATAGGTTTTATGAGATCAATGCTGGTCGAATATTAATAGATAACGAACCCATCGAATCTTACGAAATTTATGCAATGCGAAAGCGGATAGCGATGGTGCTGCAGGATGTGTTTTTATTTTCCGGAACGGTATATGAAAATATAACCTTGCGAGATACAAGTATTACCAAAGAGGAGGTTATCGAAGCTGCGAAAATGATAGGGGCACATGAATTTATCAATCGTTTGCCTGGTGGATACGATTACAAGGTAATGGAAAGGGGGGCGACATTATCTATGGGTCAGCGTCAACTCATTTCTTTTGTCAGGGCTTTGGTTTTTAATCCTGATATTTTGATACTTGATGAGGCGACTTCTTCAGTGGACCCTGAGACTGAATCAATCATACAGTATGCCATTGAAAAATTGATTGATAAGCGAACTTCCATTATAATTGCACATCGGCTTTCTACCATTCGACATGCAAATAATATTATGGTTCTCCAAAAAGGCGAAATCATAGAGTTGGGTTCTCACGACAATCTAATAAAATCAACAGAAGGGCAATATCGAAAACTTTATGAAATGCAATTCTTAGAACCTTCTACCGCTATAGAATAGGTTATTTACCTCATGTACCCAGAAACCTGCCCTTTTCTTTGAATGAAGAAGCCTTAAAGAATTTATACAAGGGATGGGTGGTTTTTAGAAGCATGCTAAGTTCTTCATTTGCTTGTCCTTGCATGACTTCAACCAATTTGTCAGCAAGAGGTTTTTGGTCTTCCTGATTTTTTTGTAATGCCACATGGGTAATAAAGGCGGAGGGGAAATATGGCTTCATTCCAGTAAAATTAATGACTGCTGAGGCCATTAACTCTTCAGATTTAGATAGGGTTATAATAATTCCTCCGAAAGAGGGGACTATTTTCAGGGCTGCACTAATGGAAGCTTCTAAATTTTCATTATTTAATTTAGAATCGTTTTTTTGAAAAAAATCAACGACTTTGATTTTATCAAATGCGTCCATTCCTGAAAAGGAGGTGTAAACTGTAACGGTTAAATCCATAGCGCGCAATTCAAAAAAAGATGACGAGAGTCGTTACGTTGGATTAACTTAGGATTAGTTATTTAAGTTAAAATTAAAATAAATTAGGCAAACTGCCTAATAATAAAGAGGTATGAGTTGATAATTCTGTATTTTTGAATTCATAAATGTTTGATTATGAAACTTTGGAATAAGGTAAATAATGAGGAACTAAAAGAATTACTTAGGCTGTCCAATGAGGAAAGGGTAACGCTGTCCTTTTACAAATATCACCATATAGATGATGTACAAGTTTTCAGGGATTTATTTTTTACAGCTTTAGATGCGATAGGTGTATTTGGGAGAATTTATATTTCTCAGGAGGGAATCAATGGTCAAATATCAGTCCCAAAAAATAATTTCAATTCCTTTGAAAGAGTATTGGAGGATACTGGTTGGTTAAAAGGAATACGTTTAAATTATGCAATTGAAGATAACGGCAAGTCATTTTATAAGTTAAAGATCAAGGTTAGAAATAAAATTGTAGCGGATGGATTGAATGATGCTACTTTTGATGTTACCAAGAGAGGGAGACACCTATCGGCAATTGAGGTAAATGAATTACTGGAAAAAGACGATACTATTGTAGTGGACATGCGCAATCATTATGAAAGTGAGGTGGGGCATTTTGAAGGCGCAATATGTCCTGATGTGGAGACTTTCAGGGATGCCTTGCCTATTGTTGAGGAAATGTTGGAGAGAGAAAAGGACAAAACCATTGTCATGTATTGCACTGGTGGGATACGGTGTGAAAAAGCAAGTGCCTACTATCTTCACAAGGGCTTCAAAGATGTTTGTATGATTGATGGGGGTATTATTGAATATTCCAGACAATGTTTGGAGAGTGGATTGCCGAATAAATTTATAGGTAAGAATTTTGTATTTGATGAGCGAATGGGAGAGCGGATCTCAGATGAGATCATTGCCAAATGTCATCAATGTGGTCAATTTGCAGATACGCATATCAACTGTGCAAATGATGCTTGTCATATTCTTTTTATCCAGTGCGCGGCATGTGCAGAAGAATATGATTCTTGTTGCTCTACCAAATGCAGAGACTTTAATAGATTAGACGAGGAGACCAGGGAAAAAGTTAAAAATTCCATCAGCTTTAATGGTACAAAATTTGGAAAGGGAAGATATAAAGCTATAAAAAAAGATGAGCCTCTCGAAATGGTAAAATAGGATGGTATTAAATGCTGCATGAAAAGTATTTTTCGAAAAACGGATTGGTTAATATTTCTATTTGGTTTTTTGCTTTATGCCAATACTTTTCAGCATGAATTTGTATTGGATGACGCCATTGTATTTTCGGAAAATAATTTCACGAAGAATGGCATAAACGGATGGAGGGGTATTTTCTCAAAGGATACTTTTTACGGTTTTTTTCAGCAAGATGGCAAGGAACAACTAGTAGCCGGTGGGCGCTATCGTCCATTTAGTTTGGCGACATTTGCATTGGAAGTTTCTCTTTTTGGCGTTCAGCCTACTAGCGGACATATCATTAATGCCCTGTTATATGGCCTTCTTGGAGTAATACTTTTCAAATGTTTGGTGTTACTTCACATGGAAAGGGGTTTATCTATAGCTATTGCGTTATTATTTATAAGTCATCCTTTACACACAGAAGTGGTAGCAAATATTAAAGGAAGAGATGAAATTTTTTCTCTTTTGTTTGCCTTATTGGCGCTATATTTTTTTCTTCTACATTTGAAGAAATCTTCACCTAAGTTTTTGGTGTGGATGGGATTATTTTATTTTTTGGGTCTACTTTCCAAAGAAAACAGTTTGACGTTCATAGGAATCTTTCCCCTAGCTGCTTGGTATATAGGTGAAAAGGAATGGAAAAAGGTAGCAGTTGGCATTTTTCCGACCCTAATTGGAATTGGAATATTTCTTTGGATTCGAGCGGTGGTGATAGGTCCTATAGATTTAACCCCTGGTATGGAATGGATGAACAACCCATTTCTCAAAATACAAGATAATGTATATGTACTAATGGATGTTTGGGAACGAACAGCTTTGATTATGCAATCGTGGATAAAGTACCAGCAGCTTTTGATTTTTCCATTCCCGCTTTCGCACGATTACTATCCTTTGGCGCTACCTATGTTAAGGATTACCCATCCGATAGTTATTTTTTCGCTATTGTTTCATTTGGCGTTAATACTGCTTATTGTACTATTAAGATCCGAGAGGAAAGATTTTTCTTTTGGAATGTTATTTTTTTGGATCACCTTTTCAATGGTATCTAATGTGGTTTTCCCGATAGGGACTCATTTATCTGAACGATTTATGTTCATGCCTTCCTTAGGGTGGATTATTGCAGTTACCAGCATAATGAGGTGGTGGATACCTCAATCATTCCACAAAGTCCTTTTGGGGATTGTTTTGGTAGCATTTGCCACACTTACTTTTGCTAGAAATATGAGCTGGAAAACCAACTATACCTTGTTTTCTAATGACATTCAAGTGGTTCCTAATAGCGCCAAACTCAATAATGCGTTAGGGGGAATTTTGATTGAAAAAAGTCTTGAGCAAGAAGTTAACAATGAGGAATACCTAAACCAAGCGCTTGGTTATTTGGGTAAAGCCATATCTATTCATCCCAACTATAAAAATGCTCATTTATTAAAGGGGAACGCGAATCTTTACTTAGGGTTATTTGAGCAAGCTGTTAAGGATTACAATAATGCATTAGCTATTGACCCTAATTATTTTGAAGCTCGCAATAATTTATCTGTTGCATATCGGGATGGAGGAAGGTATTTTGGTGAGCGGGAGGGCAATTTGGATAAGGCTATTGAGTGGCTTCAGTTGGCCGCTCAGGTGAGAGCTGATGATTATGAGGTATATCGTTTGTTAGGGGTTGCACTTGGTTCTAAAGGAAATAATGGAGAAGCGGTCCAATGGTTTTTGAAAGCGGTAGAATTAGAACCCAACAATGGAAGTGCGTGGTATAATTTAGCTATTGCTTATTATAATTTAGGCGATTTGAGGCAAGGAGCTTCCAGTATGGAGCGAGCAAAGCAACTAGATCCCTCATTATAGTTTTCCGAAACAAAAAATTGGTTTGGATTTGAAGAAATCTTGCATTTTATTTCTTAATTGAGGAATAAAATATTTTGAAAGAAAGGGACTTTTTTTCGATTAAAAAGGTATTATTGTTATACATAATAATTATAAAAAACCTTTAATGCCAAATAGTTATGGTTGGAAAAAAAGTATGGTTGATTGGTTTACTTTTTTTAGTTGGGCATGGCTTTGCAATAGGTCAGGAACTGAACACTGAAGTGGATAGGTGGGTAGATTCAATATATGAATCTATGAGCACTAAGGAGCGCATAGGTCAGCTTTTTATGATTAGGGCACATTCTGACAAGGGCCCTGAATATGAGCAAATGGTTGGAAAGTTGATTGAAAAATACCAGGTAGGAGGGTTGTGTTTTTTTCAAGGAACTCCGGAGCGACAAGTGTTTTTGGTCAATGCTTATCAGCAAATGGTTGCCAAGGTTCCTTTGATGATTGCTATGGATGCGGAGTGGGGGTTGGGAATGCGCATGAAATCTTCTGTTTATAGTTTTCCGAGGCAACTCATGTTGGGCGCTATTCAAGACAACTCATTGATTATGCAAATGGGTGAGGAGGTTGCAGCGCAATTAAAACGGGTGGGGACGCATGTAAATTTTGCTCCAGTTGCGGACATCAATAACAATGCTGAAAATCCCGTTATTCACACCCGTTCATTTGGTGAGGATAAGTATAATGTAGCTGTTAAATCATATATGTATATGAAGGGAATGCAGGATAATGGAGTGATGGCTTCTGCTAAGCATTTTCCTGGGCATGGGGATACGAATGTTGATTCACATCACGATTTGCCTGTAATTGACCAAACTAAAGAACGCTTAGATAGCTTGGAGTTGTATCCGTTTAAAGAAATGGTAAAAAAGGGAATTGGGGGAGTGATGGTTGCTCATTTATCTGTTCCGGCACTTGATGATAGAATGAATAGGCCTACCACCCTTTCCAGTAAAACTATTAAAGGTTTGCTGCGGTCTGAAATGGAATTTAATGGGTTGGTTTTCACGGACGCATTAGAAATGAAGGGGGTGACGAAGCATTTTGAACCAGGAGAGGTAGAAGCTGAAGCCTTATTGGCTGGGAACGATATGTTGGTTTTGCCCGAAGATTTGGAGGCTGCGTTTCAGTATATTAACAAATATTTATTGGAGGGAACTATTGATTCCGTTCAGATTGCGACTAGCGTCAAAAGAGTACTAAGGGCTAAGGTTGACTATGGCATAAAAGATTTCCAACCTTTAGACTCTGTGGGATTGAGAAGTTTTTTGAATCGACCTGAGGCGCTGCGTCTAAAAAAGAATTTGATTGCTGAAGCTTTGACATTAGTGCGCAATCAAGACACGCTAATTCCCGCAAAGAACACATCAGATTTAAAAATTGCTTCCTTAAGGATGGGGGGAAGTGGAATAACTAGCTTTCAAAAAAGGTTGGAGGATTATGCGGAAATGAATCATTATAACTGGAATGATAATGCAGATGAATTATTAAGGCAGTTAAGCGATAAAAATTTGGTTATTGTGGGGTTGCATGATATTAAGGGTACTGCCTCCACAAATTTCAACATTGATCAACGCGGAGTGGGATTTTTAAAACAGCTATCGCAGCGCACAAAAGTCATCATTACTGTTTTTGGAACGCCATATAGTTTGAAGCTTTTCGATGATTTTGACCATGTTGTTATGAGTTATGAAGAAGATCCTGTGGTACAGGACTTGACTGCCCAGGCTATATTCGGGGCTATTCCTTTTATGGGTAGGTTACCGGTAACGGCTTCTTCGAAAGCTCAATTCAATCAAGGGCTATATACTCAGAAGTTAATGAAATTTGGTTTTCGATCTCCAATTGAAGTTAAAATGAATCATGATACCCTCCGAAAAATTGAGGAAATTGTTCAGGAGGGGATTCAAAAAAGGGCATTTCCAGGAGCGGTGGTATTGGTAGCTAGAAAGGGTCAAATTGTATATCATGAAGCTTTTGGTCATCAAACTTATAGAAGGAGAGTTCCAATCAACAGGGAATCTATTTTCGATTTAGCTTCTATTACCAAGGTGGCTGCTTCAACTTTGGCAATAATGAAACTAGAGGAAGAGGGAAAAATTGATTTGGATACCCCAATAGGGAAGTATTTACCAAAGTTGTTTTTGACAGATAAAGTGGCCTTAACACTAAGGGAGATCATGACCCATACAGCGGGACTTCGTTCGTGGATACCCTTTTATACAGAAACTGTGGAAAGAAAGTGGAAAAGAACCCTACCTTCTTCTGAATATTACAGAAGAACTCCATCGGAATCCTTTCCCATTCAGGTGACGAATAATTTATACCTTCGAAAAGATTACTTGGATACTATCAAAAATACGATTTATTGCTCAAGTATAAGCCCGGATAAGGATTATGTTTATAGTGATTTGGGGTTCATTATGATTGCCGATTTGATAAAGAATGTTTCCGGAATGACCTTAGAGCAGTACGTAGATAGTGTTTATTATAGGCCTTTGGAATTACAGCGTATTGGTTTTAATCCCATTAAGTGGGCCAATTTGTCCGAAGTAGTACCCACGGAAGAAGATCGTTATTTCAGGAATCAAACTATCAGGGGTTACGTTCACGACATGGCAGCTGCTATGTTTGGCGGAGTCAGCGGCAATGCCGGCTTGTTTGCTTCGGCTAAGGATTTAGCAGTGGTTATGCAAATGGTATTACAAGGAGGAGTATTTGGCGGAACGCGTTATTTGAAATCTCAAACAGTAGAAAGGTTTACGAATAGGCAATTGGTTGATAATGGAAGAGCGGTTGGATTTGACATAAGAGATTTAGATACCTTTGGGCATTTGGGATTCACTGGTACTATGGTCTGGGCTGATCCGCAAGAGGATTTATTAGTCGTTTTCTTATCCAATCGGACCTATCCAAATATGAGGAATTCAGCAATCAATCGTTATGCGATTAGGGATAGAATCATGAACACAATTTACAACTCGATAGAAGATCGGAATATGACGTTCTGGGCGAGATTGAATTAGAATGGCTATGGATTTTTCATTTCGGCTGGCCAAAAGGTATTTATTTTCCCGAAAGAAAATGAATGCCATTAATGTCATTACCAGTATCTCGGTATTGGGGTTGACAATAGGGTCGGCAGCATTAATCTTAGTTTTATCTGTTTTTAATGGATTTGAGGAATTAATCAGTGGCATGTACAGTCATTTTGATCCAGATTTAAAAGTTTTGCCTCAAAAGGGTAAAACTTTTGCATTGGATGATTTAACTGTAGTAGAGATTGAAGGGCTTCCAGGCATTAAATATGTTTCTAAGACTTTGGAGGAGGTCGCCTTTTTTGATTACGGAGAAAAGCAAAACATAGGGGTCATTAAAGGAGTGGATTCCAATTTCCACAAAATAAACGGGATGGATAGCATGGTTCGAGAGGGGCAATATATCCTTCAGGAAGGACCAAAATATAACGCGGTAGTAGGATTAGGAATGCGCAATAAGTTAGGGATTTCGATTGATGATGATTTTTCTTCTTTAAGTGTTTTTATTCCAAAAAATGGAATCGTCAGCCCACTTGAATCTCCATTTCGCTCCAGAGTATTGTACCCAAGTGGGACTTTTATTGTTCAACAAGAGTTTGATAACAAGTATATCCTTGCGGATATTTCTGTAGTTCGTGATCTCTTGAGATTATCTGAGGAGGTAAGTGCAATAGAAATTGGAATAGAATCACAGGCTAATTCCTTAAAATTAAAAGGGCAAGTTCAGGATAAATTAGAGGTTAGGGGGCTATTGATTCAAACTAGGGAAGAGCAACAAGCTGCATTTATAAAATTGATGAAGATTGAAAAATGGTTGGCATTTGCCATTGCTGGGTTCATGTTACTTTTGATCGCTTTCAATTTAACGGGTGCTTTATGGATGGTGGTATTGGAAAAGAAAAAGGATATTGCAATTCTTTACTCTATGGGAGCTACAAGCCGACATATCAGAAATATTTTTTTAATAGAGGGGGTGCTGTTGAGCCTATTTGGAATAGCAGCGGGGTTTATAATTGCCCTTTTGGTTTTTGGAGTTCAAAAACTTTTTGGTATTGTGAGTATTCCTGGAAATTTTGTCATTGATGCCTATCCGAGTAGTTTGAAATTCATTGATTTTGTAGTGGTAGCTATTACAGTATTTTTAATTGGATTGGCAGCTTCTTTATTACCTGCCATAAAAGCTGGAAAGGTCACCACTTTGATAAGAGAAGAATAAAGAGGGGTTTTCTATATTTGTAAAAATTTTTAGATGGAGGCATGGGAAAGAGATTTCGAGTGGCTCAAGATTAGGCACCATATCAAGGATGATTTAAAACGCGAGCAACTGCCTGATTTAAATGCAGTTCTTTTTTTAATTGGAATTCAAGAGTTGGGAAGGTGGCGGGATAGTTTTACCAAGGAAGAAAAGCAAGATCTTATGCATGTAGCGGTATGTACCGTTTTAATCCCAAAGGGATTTTATTCTTTTGTAGGAAGAGATGAAGAGGGTTGGCCTCATTTTGAGCGAATCAGAGCTATAGAGAAGCTAACATTGGCAGAGCAAGAGCAAATTTTAATAGAAGGCGTAATTCATTATTTTAAATAAAGGGAGAATGAAAGCATTCAATAATTTATTTCTGATTTTATTTTTAGGCCTTTGGTCATGTACTTCTCAAAATAATAGGATGGTATTAATTGAAACTACGTTAGGAAATATAGAAATAGAACTTTACGATTCTACTCCGGCTCACCGGGATAATTTCATTAAGTTAGCTGAAGAAGGATTTTATGATGGATTGTTATTTCATAGAGTGATACCCGGCTTCATGGCTCAAGGTGGAGATCCGGATTCGAGAAATAGTCCTCCGGGTAATCCACTTGGACAAGGGGGACCTGGCTATAAAATAGATGCTGAAATTGGAGCGTTACATTATAAAGGTGCCTTAGCTGCAGCCAGAATGAATGATGCAGTTAATCCAGAGAAACAATCGAGCGGCTCTCAATTTTATATTGTACAGGGACAACCCGTAGTAGAACGTTTACTCCAGCAGATTGAACAAAGAAATGGAATCACGTATACAGAAGAGCAAAAGCAAGAGTATTTAGAAGTTGGTGGAGCTCCTTTTTTAGACAATGAGTATACCGTTTTTGGTCGAGTTACAAAAGGATTGGAAGTAGTGGATCAGTTAGTTGCGCTTCCAAGAGATGGTCGAGATCGGCCTCTAGAGAATATGGAAATGAAAGTAAAAGTTATTCAATAATTGATGCGAATATCAATTTATATTTTAATTGTCACCTCCATATTTTGGAGTTGTGGGAGGCCTTGGGGAACCATTCAATTAGATGTTGTTCAACCTGCCGCAGGCGATGATTTATTATTTTCCGCGCTTTACCATGATGGTGATTCTTTTCATTGGGATTTCGGGGATGGAGCAATGTACACTGGTAAAACGGTAAAACATATTTACACCAGCTCTGGTAGATACGAAGTTAACCTTACGGTAAAAAAAGGTAAGAGGTCCCAAGTTAATCGGAGGACGATATGGGTTGCGCCCCCAGAATCTTGTTTGGTGGCTATTGAAACCAATAAAGGCACTATGATTGTCAAATTATTTGATGAGACGCCTTTACATAGAGATAATTTTACCAAATTAGTAGAGGCTGGCTTTTACAATCAATTGTTATTTCACCGAGTCATCAATGGTTTTATGATTCAGGGAGGAGATCCTGATTCCAGAGGTTCATCACCAGGAGAAGCGCTTGGAAGAGGTGGTCCGGGATATACCATAAAAGCGGAGTTCAGTCCTCAGCTTGTTCATCAGAAGGGGGCATTAGCTGCAGCGAGGATGGGAGATGCTGCCAACCCCGATAAGGAATCTTCGGGTTCCCAATTTTATATTGTACAAGGACAACCCCTTACCGAAGATGAAATCAACAAAATTGAATCAAGAAAGGAAATTCGATATAGTAGTGCGCAAAGAAAATTCTATATTGAGAACGGAGGAACTCCCTTTTTAGATTTTGAATATACTGTATTTGGCCAAGTCATTCGGGGATGGAAAGTTATCGATGAAATCGCAGCAGTTAAAACTGATTCAAGAAACCGTCCTGAGGAGAATATTGTAATGTCTTTAAAATTAATTAAGTAGAAAAGCATGAATGAGGAAAATGTTTTTGGAATTGATATAGGAGGGACAGGAATTAAAGGAGCCATAGTCAACGTAACGACGGGAGAATTAGTTACAGAAAGAAACAAATTGCTTACGCCCAAACCTGCTGTGCCCGGTGCTATAGCAGAAACTTGTGTAGCACTATTAAAGCAGTCAAATTGGAAAGGCCCCATCGGTTGTGGATTTCCTTCCATAGTGAAAAATGGGGTTTTGCTTTCGGCGGCAAATATAGATGAGAGTAATATAGGTGTTAATTTCAGACAGTTACTTGAAGAGAAGTCAGGTTGCCCAGTTACTTTGGTTAACGATGCAGATGCCGCAGGATATGCTGAAATGAAATTTGGAGCTGGCAAGGGTAAAATGGGGTTGGTTATTCTCATTACCATAGGCTCAGGTCTGGGATCAGCAATGTTCTATAACGGGGTATTAATTCCTAACTCTGAACTAGGACATATCTACCTAAAAGATAAAGAAGCTGAAAAATATGCTTCTAATTTAGCCAGAAAAAAGTTCGATCTTTCTTGGAAACAATGGGGAAAAAGATTTTCCTTATATCTCAACCACATCAATAGAATATTTTCTCCTGATTTAATTATCCTTGGTGGTGGGGTAAGTAAGGAGTACGAAATCTTCCAAAAGTTTCTTAAAGTAGATGCTGTTGAAGTGGTACCAGCAAAAATGCAAAATGCAGCAGGTACTATTGGAGCTGCACTTTCAGTAAATGGGCTGCATTAAAAGGTATGTTGCCTATTGAAATTTGAGACCCATCTAGTATAAGGTATTAGCGAGCCAACTCATTTTATAAGACCCTATGAGATGATTATAGCTTAAAACCCTTTATAGGATTCTATTGTATTCACCAATTCCACATCCGCAATAAATTTTGGATATAGATGGTAAATAAATGAATGTGCATCGTAGTCCTCAAGTAATGCTTCACCTAACCAATAAAAAGCTTCCTTTCTTTTTCCAGAGAGCATTAGGCAAACCACCTTTCCGTAAAGTAACTCTATTCCTACACTTTCTTCTTCGGCCATATCGATTACCTCAATGGCTTCTTTCAATAAATTATTATCTACTAAAAAAGTAATGTATAACAACCAGTATTGTAATTCTTCTGGTGCCAAATGTGTCGCCTTTTCAAAAGACCAAGACGCTTTTTCCATTTTACCTGTTTGGGCATAAGCTTGACCCAAAGCGGAATAGTATTCCTCTCTACTATCTTCTAGATAAATGGCTCTTTTAAAGTATCTGATCGCAGAATCCCAATTTTCAGTATGTGCATTCACTTCTCCTAAATGGAAAAATGCCTCATCGCAATGGGGATCTAGAATGACGGTTTTGGAAAAAAGGGATTTAGCTTCTTTTATTTTACCTAATCCTTGAAGGCATTGACCCATTCGAAGTAAAATATCAGCATCGGTATCGATAAGATTCTCTAGTTGTTGGAAAATAGAAAAAGCCTTTTCGTAATTTTTAATCTCAAAGCACATTTCACCACAATCCCTATATGCTTCTTCAAATTCTGGATCGATGATAAAACTATACTGATACGCCTCAATAGCTGCTTCATAATTACCCAGATAGGAATGAGAGTGCCCTAGGTAATACCAAATTTGACTAGAATAAGCATTTTCGGTGAGGAGTTCCTCAAAAAAAGCTACACTCTGTTGGTATTTTTTCTCCAGCTCAATACAGAGCCATAAATGTTCTACCGCATCTAGATTTTCAGGGTTGTACCTAAGTGATTCTTGCAGGGAGAAATACATTCTTTCATTTTGACCCGATTGCTCGAATAGCAACCCTTCTAGGAAATAAACTCTACCTAAAATTTGCTTATCTGGATGAGATTTAAAAGAATCAATTAACTGTTCAGCTTCTGGAAAAACGTGAAGATAAATCAATGCTTCTATCTTAAGCAAGGTAATTTCTATTTCGTAGGGAGCGTATACAGATGCTTTTTCAAGAGTGGTTAAAGCTTCTTGTTCTTGGCCAACTTCTAGGAGCAATTCAGCCTTTTTGATATACAAGTCAGAAGAAAAATGATGAAGGTTAATAGCGTGTTCAATGACATCAAGCGCCTTGTGATATTGTCCTTCCTGACTATAGAATTCAATAAGTTGAATAAATGCTTTTTCTCCTAAAAAGTTAGCTGAGCCTTGTTTCGATTTGGTTTCATAATCTGAAACCAAATGAAAAATGGTGTGATAATTTTGGTCGTTCATAGATTGTCAGCACTTTATATTCGAGCTAAATCGAGAGCAATATAGATATTTTTGAGTCAAAAATAGTATCAATTATATTTTCCCCAACTAACAAAATAGTGAACGGCATCAAATTTGAAAGGAGTGGTATATAGAAATATAAAACATTAAAAATTAACTATTTATGTAGTTGCTTAAAATCAAGCAATTGATTTATTAAAATGTAAATGATATGAAAAAAGCCGCCATATTATCTCGTAAAATATGACGGCAAAAAAAAGTTGTATTTTTTTTATTGTTATCTGTTTCTAGGCCCTTGCATTCCTCCTCTGTTTCTATCTCGAAATTCTCGGACCATTCTCATATTAAAGTCACGGTCTGCTTGATGGAAAACTAATAATCTAGAAGGAGGGAGAACCTTAGACAAGGCTTCTGATAATTCTTTTTTAACCGCCAAAAGCTGCTCTTCAATTTCAAAGCCTTGATTTATGATCTTTGTAGCTTCTTCATCATTTATTCGGCCTTCTGGTTTCATATCAGCTAATTGTTTTTGAAGGGTCATCCGTTTTTCCTCGAATTGATTGTAGATGGGCCAAAACTTTGAGGCGGTGGATTCATCTAACTCGAGTTGCTCGGTAAAATATCCAATTTTTAAGGTTTTAATTCGTTCTCGAGGGCCGCCCATTGGGCCTTTTTGGGCAAAACCTTGAATGGTACTAAAAGTGATAAAGGATAGAAGGACTAAAATGGATTGGATTTTCATAAATTTGAATTTAATATGTTATATAATTCTATTTCATTCATTTGTATAAGGGCATAGGATAAAAAGGGCTCCATCTCTTCCTCTGTGAGGTTTTCAAACAATTCAGTTTGGAGATCCTCAACTATTAATTCTTCTTCCCAAGCCAAGACCGGAATTTGGACATTGCTTTCTATAAAAGTGGCTAGTTCTTCAGTCTGGATTGCTGCTAAATTTTCCTCCCAGTCTGACTTATTGGAACCTTTTTGATTCCAAAAGAAATGGATCAAAAAAACTCCGACTAGTAAAGCTGCAATACGCATTCCGTAGTACAAATAACCCCGCTCTTCTATTGGCTCAATTTTCTTAAGAGTATTCTCGTGAAGGTTATCAAACCAGCTATCTGACGGCAGTCTTTTTTGTGACCATCTTTTTTGGTGCCATTCATACAAAAGGGGACTTATCTTTTTTAATTCATCTTGATGATCCATATTAATGGTTTATTAATTCGTTTTCTATTTTTTTTAATGCGTGGTGATAAGAAGCTTTAAGGCCACCTTCAGTGATCAATAGCAGCTTACTCATGGTCTTATAATCCATTTCGTTAAAATACCGGAGCGTAAAAACCAGTTGCTGTTTTTCGGGAAGTTGTTGAATGGCCTGATGTAGTTTTCTCCATATTTTATCTTCGGAATCTCCTGGTTCATAAGCAGTCTGGTGTATTTCCTTTTCAAAGGGTTGCGCATCATGCTTTTTCTTTCTAAGGTATTGTAAAGCTTCATTAACAGCTATTCTGTAGATCCAAGTAAAAAAAGATGCTTCCCTGGAATAGTTATTAATTTTTGAAAATACTTTGATATAGGTTTCTTGAAGCACATCATAAGTGTCTGCGGAATTTTGAGTAATTCCATTGATTACTGGGTATAATATTTTGCTATAACGTTCCATTAATAAGGACATGCCTTTATTTTGGTAGCTTTTGGATAGCAGCAAATCAATAATATGTTCATCTGATTCCTTCAAGGGCTTTTATATTTTAGATGCAATTATTTGTGATTGGTTTAACGAACAAAAAAACTTTTTTAAATTCAGAAGAAAAACAGAACAGATGGAAGAATGGGAAATAGATGAAAATATTGAAAAAGCCTATACGGTGCCTTCGTCTCTTTATAAAGACTCTAGGGTATTTCACTTAATTAGGGAAGAAATTTTTGGGAAGAGTTGGCACTATTTGGCCGATAGGGCGGAAATCAAATCATCTTTTTACCAATATCCAATTACTTTATTACCTGAATTTTTAAACGAACCACTTGTTTTAACAAGAGATGAAAAAGATCAAATACATTGTCTTTCTAATGTTTGTACCCATAGAGGAAAAATCTTAGTTGAAAAACCTGGTGTTCACTCTTCTATTACTTGTGGTTATCATGGCAGGTGTTTTGATATTGATGGGACATTCAAAAGAATGCCAGCTTTCAAGGGTGCTCAAAATTTCCCTAGTCCTCAGGACCATTTACCAAAAGTAAAACACGAGACTTGGTTAGGTCTGGTGTTTGGAAGTTTAGCCCCAGAGGTTGACTTTTCTGAAATGATCCAACCCATTATGGATAGGGTAGGGTGGTTACCTTTGAATCAATTGGTTTTTAGAGAAAAAGAGTCATTAGATTTTAATGTTAATGCCAATTGGGCATTGTATTGTGATAATTATTTAGAAGGCTTACATATACCTTTTGTACATCCTTCCTTAAATGGCGCTATTGAGTTTGCCGCCTACGAAAATATTTGTTTTCCATATTGTAATCTACAGATCGGCATTGCTAATGAGGATGAACCTTGTTTTGATCTTCCCGAACACCATATTGATTATGGGAAAAAAGTATACGGGTATTATTTTTGGTTGTTTCCTAATCTGATGTTCAACTTTTATCCTTGGGGACTTTCTTTGAACATTGTAGAGCCTACTTCAGTTAGTACCACCAAAGTTCGATTTAGAAGTTATTATTTTGAGGGAAGTAAATTTGATCGTTCGGCGAATAGTTTGGAGCAAACAGAAATAGAGGATGAGCACGTGGTGGAAAGTGTACAATTAGGGATTCAATCGCGTTTATATTCCAGGGGCCGGTTTAGTCCATCTATGGAGCAGTGTGTTCACCATTTCCACTCCTTGCTTTCCAAACATTTAAAAGGTAAATTTTCTTAAATTTAAACATATGAATAGGATTTTTAATAGTGGCTTATGGGGTTTGTTGTTACTGTCTATATCATGTAATCTTCAGGAAAAGTCGTCCAAACCTGTAGCTAAGTTTATCGATTATGAAGCAATTCAAAACCAAGAGACCCAACAAGTGGAATTAAATTGGGTTTTTATTCCAGATACCTTTTTTGTGGAAGTGTATGTATCTGAATCTGAAAAGAGCTTTGACAATGGAATTTTTCTTCAAAAGAATAAATTGGGAGCGGCTGTGGTTGATTCGGAATATGCCAATCAGTACTTTCATTTAGTAGTGCCGGGTCAAGATTCTATAGTTTTAAAAATTGAATAAGATCATGGTAGCTAAAATTAGCCAGTGGATTTTGAAAATTTTCGGTTGGAAGATTGAGGGGGAAATTCCAGCAAATATTAAGCAAATGGTTATTGCAGTTATTCCGCATACGTCAAACTGGGATTTTCCTTTAGGTTTATTGGTGCGAGCTGCTATGAAAGAAAAAATCAGTTATATAGGAAAATCAAGTTTGTTTGTTTTTCCCGTAGGGATTTTATTCGAGGCATTGGGGGGAATTCCAGTGGATCGGAGTAAGAGTAATAGTTTTGTGGATGCGGTGGTAGAAATTTATAAAAGGAAACCAGAATTAAGGATAGCTATTGCGCCGGAAGGTACAAGAAAGACAGTTCAGCGATTGAAGACGGGGTTTTATTATATCGCGAAAGGGGCGGGAATTCCTATTCTTTTGACCAAATTTGATTTTGCAAATAAAGTAGTGGACTTTGGGGAAGTTTTTTGGCCCACTGATGACCAAGAAGCTGATTTTGAGCACATTCATCAATACTTTAAAGGGGTTCAAGGTAAAAATGCAGTTTTTAATCTTTCCGCGTAATTTCAAGTAAAATGTACAATAAGCAAAGGCGAGATTCCTTGGTAAAAAAGACGGGGGAACTGTTGAAAGGGGTGTCTGATAAGGTCGATGGACCACTTTTACAAGACAGGGTAAAATGGCTTAGAGAAGTATTGATTTTTCACGAGTATCGGTATTATCAGTTAAACGATCCACTCATAAGTGATTTTGAATTTGATACTTTGTATAAAGAATTATTGGGTTGGGAGGAGGAGTATCCGGAATTAGTGACCCCAGATTCTCCAACGCAGCGCGTTTCCAGTGATTTAGTCAATGAATTCCCAACAGTAACCCACTGGAGTCCTATGTTATCTTTGGCTAATTCCTACGATCGACAGGATTTAATAGACTTTGATGCCCAAGTAAAAAGATTGTTGCAGATTGAGGAAGACCGTCCTTTAGAATATGCTGTTGAACCGAAATTTGACGGTGGTACCATAGTTTTGGTTTACGAGAATGACTATTTAATAAGAGCA
Organism: uncultured Saprospirales bacterium; assembly: GCA_937926355.1. Classification (GTDB taxonomy): domain Bacteria; phylum Bacteroidota; class Bacteroidia; order Chitinophagales; family Saprospiraceae; genus CALAZP01. The sequence goes on along the minus strand of CALAZP010000108.1, from coordinate 25,174 downwards.
GCAACCAGGGGGAATGGGAAAGAAGGCGAAGAGATTACCCTTAATGCAAGAGTCATAAAATCGATACCGTTGAAGGCTTCTTTTTCAGAGTTAGGGGCATATAGGGTAGAGGTTAGGGGAGAGGTTTTAATTGCCAAAAATGATTTTGAGAGGATTAACAAAGAGCGCCAAAAAGAAGGATTGAGCTTATTTGCCAATCCTAGAAATACCGCTACTGGAGGCTTGCGAATGAAGGACCCCAAAGAAGTAGCTAAGAGAAACTTGGTCGCATTTATGTATTCAATAGGGTATGCAGAAAATAAAGAAGGAGAAGAAATATCTCTAGTAAAATCGCATAGCGACTCATTGGCTTTGTTGGTTAGACTAGGGTTTAGAGTTCCTCAGGAAGAAACTTTGGTCGGAAAGGATATTGGAGCAGTCATCAATTTTTGTCAGAAGTGGGAAACAGGGCGGGAAGCTTATCCATTTGAAATTGATGGAATGGTCGTTAAGGTAAACGATAAAGACTTACAAGATAGAGCAGGATTTACTGCGCACCATCCTAGATGGGCTATCGCTTTTAAGTTTAAAGCCAAACAAGCAACTACTAGATTATTAGCTGTTACTTATCAGGTAGGAAAAATTGGCTCAATTACCCCTGTTGCAAAGGTTGAACCCGTGTCCCTTGCTGGAGCTACGATTTCTTCTATATCACTTCACAATGAAGATTTCATCGTGGAAAAAGATTTGAGGATAGGGGATATGATATTAATTGAAAGGGCTGGGGATGTTATTCCTCATGTGGTTAAGGCTATGGAAGATGCTAGAGATGGTTCAGAACAGAAGATTCAATTTCCAAAATATTGCCCAATTAATGATTCAGAACAGTTAGTCGAGTTAGTTAGGGAAGAAGGGGAAGCTGCTTGGAGGTGCCCTCAATGTATTTGTGGGGCTCAGGATTTACAGAAAATTATTTTTCACGTCTCCAAAACGGCTATGGACATAGACGGAATGGGAAAATCTATAGTAGAACGCTTTTATGAGTTGGGTTGGGTAAGGAGCATTGCAGATATTTATCGATTGGATTTTGAAGCAGTTGCTGCTTTAGAGGGGTTTGGCCAAAAATCTGCTGATAATTTGAGAGGGGCTATTGAAAAGGCTAAAACCAATCCCATTCATCGCTTACTTCACAGTTTAAGTATCCATCACCTGGGACAAAAAGCAGCTGTTTTAATTGCTGCAGAAATTCAACACGTTATGGATTTAAAGAATTGGGACGAAGAAAAATTTACCGCTATTAAAGATGTTGGGCCTATAGTAGCCCAGAACGTGATAGCTTTTTTCCAAAAAGAGGAAAACCTGAAGATGCTAGAAGAAATGGAGGTGATGGGGGTAAATATGCAGCAAACGGAAGAGGATCGCCCCCGACTGACTGCATCATCAGGACCCTTTTTAGGAAAGACTATTTTATTTACCGGTACGCTTTCTAAAATGAGTCGAAAGGAAGCCCAAATAAAGGCAGAGGCGGCAGGGGCAAAAAATATTAGTGCTGTAAGTAAGAATTTAGATTTTCTGGTAGCTGGAGAAAAGGCCGGCTCCAAGTTGAAAAAGGCTAGTGAATTGGGAAGTGTCACCATTTTATCAGAAGATGAATTTATTGCAATCATTCAATCGGATTGATTATTTTTCTTTAGACTAAATCCAAATAACTCTTGTTTAGATAAAATCTAAATAGTAGTTTTGGTTCATCAAATCAAAGCTATTATTATGAAGGTGTTTCATTGGATTTTGGCATTTTTTGCTGGACTATCTTGGGCGTGGAGTCAAACTGGTACCATTCATGGGGTAGTGTACCACCTAGAAGAGACGAGTTATTTGGATGGAGTGTCTGTATATCTAAAAGGTCAGGAAAAGGGTACTTTTTCAGATGGGAATGGAGCTTTTGAATTACGAGATTTACCAGCAGGTCATCTGGTTTTACATTTTAGTTCGATAGGTTATGAATCTAAGGAAATCGAAATAGATCTGGATTCCAATGAAAACATTCAATTAAGTGTTAATCTAGAGGAGACCATTGCTCAATTAAAGGAAGTAACCGTTATCTCTGGGGGAGCATCGGGTATGAGGAATATTCCCGGAGCGGTTCATTATTTGTCTCCGAAGGTAATAGAAGCTCATAATTATGTAGATCCCAACCGTTTATTGAGGTTGGTACCGGGAGTCAATATTCAGGAAGAGGATGGATTTGGATTAAGGCCTAATATTGGATTAAGAGGTACGGGGGTAGAGAGAAGCTCTAAAATCACGGTAATGGAAGATGGTATTTTGATGGCTCCTGCGCCCTATGCTGCTCCTGCTGCATATTACTTTCCAACTATTGGGAGGATGAATGGTGTAGAGGTAGTGACAGGGTCTAGTCAAATTAAATATGGGCCCTACACTACGGGTGGGGCGATAAACTTAGTATCGACACCCATACCTACTGAATTTACTGGCAAATTAGCCCTTTGGGGTGGGAATTTTGGTATGGCTAACATACATGCTCATATCGGAGACCATCGAGAGCAGTTTTCTTATATGTTGGAACATTTTTCTTCCCATTCAAATGGTTTTAAATATTTGGCGGTACCTCGGGAAACGGGGTATAGGAAGGGGGATTACTTGGTTAAAGTAAAATACAATAGTAAGCCTACTGCACGGCGTCAACAGTCGATTCTTTTCAAATTAGGCCATTCTGAAGAGCAATCTAATGAAACTTATCTTGGTTTGAGTCAAGATGCTTTTGAGCAAGAGCCATTCAAAAGATATGCGGCCTCTCAGATGGATAATATGCAAACAGATCAGCTTCAGATGAGTGCTACTCATTTTTTACAGTGGAATCATAGACTGCAGTTTAAAACCATGGCCTACAGAACTTTATTTGATAGAAATTGGTACAAATTGGATAAAATAATTTCGGAAAACGGGGAGAAGCAATCACTAGATGAGCTATTGGAGGATCCCTCTCGGGAAAAATTATTAGATGGAAATATTCCAACTTACGACGCACCATTTATTGTTAAGGCCAACAATCGCCATTATTATTCTCATGGGGTACAAACTCAATTATTTCTCGACTTATCTAATAATCAATTCAAACATCATCTAGAAATAGGTTTGCGTTGGCATCAGGATGGGGTAGATAGGTTTCAATGGGAGGATAGGTACGATATGAATCAGGGAGTGATGTCCTTACAAATAAAAGGAGAACCTGGTACAGAGAGTAATCGAATTTTGACTGCCAATGCGCTAGCTGGATATATTCATTATACCTTTAGACGAGGACCTTGGGTAGTTATGCCTGGATTCAGATGGGAAGAAATAGGATGGCATCAAAAGGATTATGGAAAAGAAGATCCAACTAGAGCAGGTTTATGGATAAAGGAAAGTAAAAATAGCAATAGGATTGGGCTTCCGGGAATAGGGGTCCAATATGAGTGGAATACATTTTCTAAAACATTTATAGGCATTCATAAAGGGTTTTCCCCATCTGGAATAGCTTCGGATACGGAACCAGAAGTAAGTATCAACTACGAGTTGGGCTGGCGTCATAATAAAGGTGCTTATTACTGGCAGGTGGTTGGCTTTTTAAATAATTACAAAAACCTTTTAGGAAGTGATTTGGCAGCAGTGGGAGGATTTGGAAGTGGTCAATTATACAATGCAGGAGCCGTTAAAACTCAAGGTTTAGAATTGGTTTTTCAATACTCGGGATGGGTTATAGGTAATGGTAAAATTAGCCTACCGTTGGGATTCAATTATACTTTTACTGACGCTAGATTCAAGAATTCATTTGATAGTGACTTTGAGGAATGGGGAAAGGTAGAAGCTAGAGATGCTTATCCTTATTTGTCAAAAAACCAGCTGGGATTCAATTTAGAATTCATTTGGGGTCGATTTAGTTTGCTGAATAATATCCGCTATCAAAGTCCAATGAGAATAAGGCCAGGGAAAGGTAACGGTAACAGCAATGAAATGATTGATGGATTTTGGATGGTTGATTTGACTTCTAATTGGCAGCTTGGAAAGCAAGTTAAGGTTTTTGGCCAGGTCACCAATTTATTCAATCAGGTCGTTGGGGTTGCTCGTAGGCCAGCAGGTTGGAGACCTGCTATGCCCCGAGCGATTAGTTTAGGAATTAAAGCTTCATTTTAAGCAGCTCCCAAATCCTTTCTAATTTTATTTAAAGCAGAACCAGCTTTAACCCAATCGATTTGAGCGTGATTGTAGGTGTGAGCTACCTCAAAGGAATCTGATGTTCCGTCAGAGTGCTTCAATTGTATGGTTAAGTTTTTGCCTGGTTGCATATTTTCGAAACCAACTATGTTTACAAGATCATCTTGTCGAATTTTGTCGTAATCACTTGGATGGGTAAAGGTTAAAGCCAACATGCCTTGTTTTTTGAGATTAGTCTCATGTATCCTTGCGAATGACTTAACGATGACGGCTTTAACCCCCATAAATCTGGGTTCCATTGCAGCGTGTTCTCTGGAGGAACCCTCGCCATAATTTTCTTCACCAAAAACTACTGTACCAATGCCTGCATTTTTATAAGTTCTTGCGGAATCAGGAACCGGCATAAAGGATGCTGCTGAGCTATCTTTAGCATAATTGGCGACATTATTTGCTTCCTCGTTAAAGTAATTGATTGCTCCGATAAACATGTTATTGGAGATATTTTCGAGGTGACCTCTATATACCAACCAAGGGCCTGCCATAGAAATATGGTCTGTCGTACATTTTCCTTTAGCTTTTAGAAGGACTCGCATATCTGTTAATTCTTTCTGGCCAATGGGTAAGAAAGGATCTAAGAGTTGAAGTCTATCAGAGTCAGGATTTACAGAAACGAGAATTTTACTTCCATCCTCTGCAGGTGCAATAAATCCAGCATCTTTAACATCAAAGCCTTTAGGAGGAAGTTCAACCCCACTTGGAGGATCTAATTTAACGGCTTGACCTTCCTCATTGATTAGGGTGTCTTCCAGTGGATTGAAGGTTAAATCACCAGCAATAGCCATTGCTGTTACAATTTCCGGAGAAGCTACAAATGAACGGGTTTGAGGATTTCCATCATTTCTTTTGGAAAAGTTCCTATTGAAAGAAGTAATGATGGAATTCGCCCTATTGGGATCGTCTGTATGTCTGGCCCATTGCCCAATACAAGGTCCACAGGCATTAGCTAAAACTACTCCACCTATAGATTCAAAAGAATCTAAAAGACCATCTCTTTCTACTGTATATCTAATTTGTTCAGAACCTGGTGTGATGGTAAACTCCGCCTTTGTCTTTAAATTTTTCTGACTGGCTTGTCTGGCAATTGAAGCAGCTCTATCCAAATCTTCATAGGAAGAGTTGGTACAAGAGCCAATCAAACCAACTTCTAGTTTTTGAGGGTAATTATTTTCTTTTACCGCCTCTTTAAATTTGGAAATGGGCCATGCCAAATCAGGAGTATATGGTCCATTGATATGTGGTTCCAAGGTGGACAAGTCTATTTCAATCACCTGATCAAAATATTTTTCTGGGTGGGCATAGCATTCTTCATCTCCTGTTAAATGAGCGGCAACCTGATCTGCCAGTTCAGCTACATCAGCTCTTCCGGTGGCTTTAAGGTACCTACTCATAGAGGCATCATAACCAAACGTTGAGGTAGTTGCGCCAATTTCTGCGCCCATATTACAAATGGTGCCCTTGCCCGTGCAAGATAGGGATTGTGCACCAGGACCGAAATATTCTACAATTGCGCCAGTTCCACCTTTTACCGTAAGGATTCCTGCCACTTTTAGAATGACATCTTTGGGGGATGTCCATCCAGATAATTTGCCTGTTAATTTGACACCAATCACTTTAGGCATTTTTAATTCCCAAGCCATTCCAGCCATTACGTCCACTGCATCTGCTCCTCCTACTCCGATAGCCACCATACCCAAACCCCCAGCATTAGGGGTATGAGAATCGGTTCCAATCATCATTCCACCTGGGAAAGCGTAGTTTTCTAAAACGATTTGGTGAATGATACCCGCACCAGGTTTCCAAAATCCAATTCCATATTTATTGGAGATAGATGATAGAAAATCAAAAACTTCTTGATTTGCATCTAATGCCTTTGGTAAATCTTTATCTGCTCCATCCTCAGCCAAAATAAGGTGGTCACAATGCACGGTAGATGGAACTGCAACCTTATCTCTTCCTGCCATCATAAATTGAAGCAGAGCCATTTGAGCAGTGGCATCTTGCATAGCGACTCTATCCGGGGCGAAAAAGACGTAGTCTTTACCCCTATTGAAGGGTTGTAAAGGAGAGTCTTCATGAAGGTGTGCGTAAAGAATTTTTTCGGTTAACGTCAAGGGTTTGCCCAGGACAGATCTTACTTTTTCAAGTTTCCTAGGCAGGGAATTGTAATGATTTTTGATTAAGTTAATATCAAAGGCCATAGTTGCAATAATTTTTTAAATCTCAAAAACGGGACAAATTTACAATTATAAAAGGCACCAATGCAAAATAAGTTTGCAAATCAAGTTTAACACATAAAATTTTTGATGGTAGTCTTGTTTTTTAATATATTGAAGGTTCGAAACAAAACTTTAAAATTATGGTATTTAATTCCAAAGGTGCAGATGAGGTTACCTACGATGCAATAGTAGTAGGGACTGGAATCAGCGGTGGCTGGGCTGCAAAAGAACTCTGCGAAAAAGGTCTCAAAACCCTTGTATTGGAAAAGGGTAGAATGGTAAGGCACATAGAGGATTATCCAACTGCAAATTTGGAAGCCTGGGAGGTTCCATACAATGGTCGTGTTCCGGATGAAGAAATTCAAAAGCATTATCAAAAGCAATCCCGGACGGGATACACCATTTCTCAATATTCCAAGCACTTTTTTGTAAAAGATGACGAACATCCCTATCAGGAAGATAAGCGTTTTGATTGGATGAGGGGATATCATGTAGGAGGACGATCCCTTTTGTGGGGAAGGCAGTCATACCGACTCAGTCCGATGGATTTTGAAGCGAATGCTAAGGAAGGCATAGCCGTAGATTGGCCAGTCCGCTATGGCGATATTGCACCTTGGTATGAATATGTTGAAAAAACTGCTGGTATTAGTGGGACGAAGGAAAATCTCAAGCAACTTCCAGATAGCCATTTTCTCCCTGGAATGGATTTGAATTGTTTGGAAAAGCACGTCAAAAAATCTATTGAAAAAACATTTGGAGAGCGCAATCTCATTATTGGAAGGGTTGCTCATTTAACGGCAGCAGATCCAAAAATACATGGAAATAGAAGTAATTGTTTGTCGAGAAACCGATGTATTAGGGGATGTCCTTTTGGAGCTTATTTTTCTAGTAATTCCTCCACATTGCCTTTTGCAGAAGCTACTGGCAATATGACTCTCAGACCTAACTCGGTAGTTCATTCCATCATCTATGACAAAGAAACCAAAAGAGCTAAAGGCGTCAGAATTATAGATGCTGAAACTAAGGAAACCCATGAATTCTACAGCAGAATTGTTTTCTTATGTGCCTCTACTTTGGGATCTACACACATATTGATGAATACCAAAACAGAAGAGTTTCCCGATGGGTTGGGCAATTCAAGTGGCCAATTGGGACACAATCTTATGGACCACCACTTTAGATGTGGAGCCAGAGGTAAGCACGAAGGTTTTAATGACGATTATTATGTAGGAAGAAGGCCTAACGGCGTCTATATCCCTCGTTTTAGGAATTTAGATAAGCAAACGGAGCAAAAAGATTTTCTAAGGGGTTATGGATATCAAGGAAGTGCCAGTAGAGATAATTGGATGAGAGCTATCAAAGAAGCCGAAATAGGTATTGGAGCTGAAATGAAAGCCAAACTCGTGGAGCCAGGACCTTGGAGTATGGGGATTATGGCATTTGGAGAATGTCTGCCCTATTATGAAAACAAGGTAACACTAGATGAGGGAACAAGAGATATTTATGGGCTACCAACTTTGAGAATGGATGCTGAGTGGAAAGAGAACGAAAAACAGATGCGAAAGGACATGATGTCTTCGGCTGCGGAAATGTTAGAATCTGCTGGTATGAAGGATGTGGAGACTTATGATATGAATTGTTGGCCTGGGCTAGGGATTCACGAGATGGGTACTGCGAGAATGGGCAGAGATCCTAAAACTTCTGTTCTTAATAAGTGGAATCAAATACATGATGTAGATAATGTATTTGTTACCGATGGTTCTTTTATGACTTCGGCAGGATGTCAAAACCCCTCTTTAACTTATATGGCATTTACGGCTAGAGCAGCTAATTATGCTGTTGAAGAAATGAAGAAGGGAAATCTTTAAAATGAAAAACTATGAATCGTAGAGACGTTATAAAAAATTCGTTATTGTTTGCAGGGTACACAATCAGTGCAGCTTCACTTCAAAGTATTGTTCAGAGTTGTACCACAGCTGACGGTGGGGGATGGAAACCAGCATTCTTTTCCAAGGATCAAATGGATTTTATTAGTGCGGTATTTGACACCATTATTCCTGATACTCCGGATTCCCCCGGAGCAGTAGCTTTAGGGGTAGATAAATTTTTAGATACCGTTGCTGCTGAGGTGATGTCTAAATCATCGGCAGAAAAGCTTAGCGATCAGCTTGATTTCTTTAAACAGCAAGTTGAAAATGAAACTGGATCCAAGTTGGCATCCATGTCTGCTGAAGATAAATTAGCATACTTTAGCTCGCTTAACCTAACAGAAATTACTAAAAGTAATGAGGACCCCACCTATGCCTCTACCTTCCTAATGATGAAGGAAATGGTCATTGGAGCCTATTATGCGACAGAGACTATAGCTAAGGAAGTGCTTGTTTTTAACCCCGTTCCAGGTCCATATAAAGGATGTGTAACTGTAGAGGAAGCTACAGGGGGTAAAACTTGGGCTCTTTAGGGGCAATGTGAAAATTAATAACCTCGCTCCCGATTCACCAAAAATTTGGGAGTAAGGTTATTGATAACTCTTTGGTAATTGTCAGCTATTACTTCAGCAGCTTTGTTAGGTTGTGTTATACTAGCAACGTGTGGCGTGATGCTGACCTTAGGGTGATTCCAAAAGGGGTGATTTGCTGGTAAAGGTTCGTTTTCAAATACATCCAGAATAGCATGTTTAATTACCCCTCGGTCTAGAGCCTCCAATAAGTCATTTTCGACAACCTGATTTCCTCTTCCAATATTAACGAAACCACTGTTGGGCATCATGGCATCGAATATGGACTGATCAAAAATATTTTTAGTGTTTTCTGTGGCAGGTAGGACGTTCAGAATAATTTGTTTGTTAGCTACAAATTCTAAAAGAGAAATTTGGGTGGATGCCAAGACTGGGTATGAAAATTTTTCATCAGTTGGTAGTCTTTTATAGGCAGCTACCTGAAAACCTAAGAAATGAAGGCCTTGGGCAATGGCTTTACCAAGTTGACCCAATCCAATAATACCCACTAGCGGATGAATGGTTTCGGGAAGTACCTTCCATTCATGTTTCGATTTTAGCAATTCGTAAGTGGGCATATTTTTTAAAATGTGGAAACAAGCCCAGGCAGCATATTGCTGCATTCCTGATTGCAGAGAATGTTCAACAATTCGGGTCAGAAAAATATCCTTTTCAATGGTTTTATCTTGTGATAAATGCTCTACTCCTGCACCAAGAGAAGAAATGATTTTTAACTGGGGAAATTGTTTTTTAGAGATACTTCCATAGGGGTGTTTCCAAGCAACTACCATAGTAACTTTATCCCTTTCTGGCTGCTGATATACGTCCCAGATTGGTACTTCTTCACCTAATATTTTTTTTAAGTTTTCGATTAAGGGAAGGTTACTTCTATCGGCTATGGAAAGATATATACCCATATTTAAATGAATGATTTGGATTTAAAACAATATTAGGGTATTCCATCGTTATTACAGCATGAAAAAAATGACATTTTTACTGATAATTGCTTCGCTCCTTTTATTTGCTTGTAGGAAGGATAATAGGGTTAGGCTTTTTGAGATTGCCTATCCCAATACTTTTTTTGATTTGCCAGCGGGCATGAGTTATGTATTACCTCGAGTCTTTGAAGTACCTGCAGTTAGATCAAATTATAATGTTTTTTTAAACAGCAGCGGATTTGCAGATGAAATGGTACAAGTGGTTAGCCCATTATCCGCAACTATCACCTCTTTAGATCCGGGATTGAGATATGATTTTTTGCGGGAGGTATCTGTTCGAATTTGTCCTATAGGTAGTGAACCTTGTACTCCAGCTGATGAAGTTTTTTATATAGATAGAATTCAACGCATAGCTAATGATAGAATTCAACTTTTACCCACCCTTAGGAATGTCAAATCCTATATTTCCGAGGAATTTTTCAAACTTGAAGTGGTTTTCTTTTTAGAGACTACTTCCCCATACTATGTTGAAAGTAAATTGGACATGGTATTTGAAGCGACTCAATAAGCTTATACGAATCTAGAAAGTGGATAACCAACCAATGATTGTAAAGTAGCAATGGCTAACGCTTTGGCATTACCTTGATCCATTCCCATTTTGATATAATGAGTTTCTAATCTAATTTGGGAGTGCAAGTAAGCGACTTTAAGCGCAGCTACTGCCTCTTTATGAGTAGGATCGGAAGACGCCCAACTTTCTAGTTTTTTCCACAAATTTTCATCCCAGATTCTATATTGTTCTCTATCTTTTTGAGGGATAATAATCAAATTGAGAAATAGCTGAGATCTGAAAGAAGCGTCTTGTTTGAGTCTACTGGCTTCAAATTGGTCTATTGCACTGAGGTCTGCAGCAATAGTTTGAAGTAACCTAACTTCATCCCATTTTACGAAAGGGGCACAATCTTCAAATAACAAATCAGAAACCCCTTTATTCGATAAAGTTTGATAAGCTTGATGGGTTTCTTTAGGATGGTTATTGACCAACCAACAAGGTACTTTGTAGGTTGGGGCACTCATAACATGCAAATAGTAAAGATGGAGAATTAATTGGTTGAAGTTTTGATAGGCGTATGTTGCACTGTAATCGAATCCCAAGGGATTAGACTTTTCCTTAAAAGCTTCTGCTATGGCCTGATTCATCCAATTATTGACCTCATTAGAAGGGCCCTTGGAGGAAAAAGATTCATAAGCAAGGTATGCTTTTGAAAGGGGGTGATCAAATTTAGCAAGAGAAACTTCAAGGTTATCACTTGAGGGAATTTTATAAAGTGCCATTTGCAATCCATCTGGATTATTAGTAACCTCCAAAGGTTGCGTAACTCTTGAGAGCAACACATATTTCCTTAATTCTCTATTTTCCTCTATTGCTTTAATGTACCCTTCTGAAGTTTTTTCTCCATAAAAGCCATCTGGCAAACCATTGAAAAACCCTAATTCAAACAAGGTTTTTTGGAGCTTACTTACCGAGCTGCTTTTTAAGGTTTCATCTATGGCAGGAGCCGCGTATACCGATCGGGCAGCCAAATAGACAGGTTCTTCTTTTGGGGGTGTTCCCATTTGAAAAACGATGGGCTGTTCATTGAGATTAAGCGGAATTAAGGGTTTTTTAATTCCCGTTTCAAAGGAATTCAAATAAATAATAGCCGGTTCTTTAATTTTCCTGACATAGGCATCAGGAAACCCCAGCCTTTTGACTTTTTCTAAATTTTTTCTTGCTGCCTCTACGTTAGCATAAACACCAGCACCAATTTTCAGTAAATCTCCTTCTTGATAAGCAATTAATTGATCTATTTCATCATATACAGCCCAAGATGGCTCATTAGAATAATGAAATCCACTAATTTGAATGGTTGCTTTTTCTGGAGCGTTATAGAGCGGTTGAGATTTTAAATTAGCTGCTGGAAAACCAGTTTGCTGAATCCTGCGAAGCAAGGATTGAGCTGTATTTTCATCCGAACCTAACATTACTAGAACTTCGAAGTTATTATCCTCAAGGGGAACTGCATGCACAAAACCCAGAGTCCGCAGTGGAATGAAATCATTTCGAGTTACTTCAGGGTAAATGCCTAATGAGGCTTTGTACAAAGAGGTGGATTGGGCCGAGGCCATGCTTAAAGCTAACCCCAAAGAGAAAACAAGTGCGATTACCTGTTTCATAATGGTATTTTTTTACTTATTACAAATATAAGGGAATATTTTTATGTGATGCATTTTCTTATTCAACTTTCAAGACATGTTCTTGTTAGTAATCCGTTACTAAATTCTTGAAGCATTAATTTGAAACCCAATAAAATGAACTTAACTAAGAGAAGGGTAGGCGTAATAGCTGGATTTGCCATAATTATCGGCGCTTTTGGTATTAGCAGTTATATGAGTAAACTCAAACAGCCTCCTCCGGAAATGCCTACTTTTCGATCGGTTGCAAAAGCCGTTGTTCAAATTTCGGAACCGCAGGCAGTAGCCATAAAAGTTCCTGTTCAAGGGCAATTAGTAGCATTTAATAAAATTGAAATTTATACTGAGGTTACAGGTACTTTGCAACCTACCCAACGTCCTTTCAAAGTGGGCACGTATTTTCCTTCAGGAAGTACATTGGTAAAAATAGACGATACCGAAGCTCAACTTTCTTTATATTCTCAAAAGAGCAATCTATTGAATGCTTTGGCTCAATTGATGCCAGAACTAAATATTGATTATCCCGAAAGTTACGATCAGTGGAAAACCTATTTAGATCAATATGAGATTGAGGCCCCACTCTCAGTCTTGCCAAAGCCGATCAATCAACAGGAAAAGTATTTTTTAGCTTCTCGGAATATATTTTCTCAATACTTCACCATCAAAAGTGCTGAGGAAAGATTAGAAAAATATACCCTTTATGCCCCATTTTCCGGGGTGATTACTCAAACCGCTATTAATCCCGGAGCATTGGTAAGGGCTGGTCAAAAATTGGGAGATTTGATGAGTACGAATACTTTTGAGTTAGAAGCAAGTATCCCTTTAGGGGATTTAAAGTATGTAAAAAAGGGAGATGCTGTTAAGTTGGTAAGTGAAGATTTAAACCAATCATTCAATGGAGAAGTAGTAAGAATCAGTGACCAAGTCAATGCTACTACACAGACCATTATGGTCTTTATAAGGGTTAAAGGAGTGGACCTAAAGGAAGGTATGTACATAAAGGGAAATATAGAAACCATTCCAGTAGAAAATGCTATGGAAATACCGAGAAACTTATTAGTGGATGGCAACCAAATATTTGCCATTACGGATAGTGTTTTACAATTAATACCAATAGAAGTGGTAGATTATCATGAAGATCAGGCAGTTGTAAAAGGAGTTAATCCTGGGCAGATGATTCTAATAAATAGTTTACCAGGTGCCTTCGAAGGCATGAAGGTTTCACCGGTTAAAAAATAAAACGAGCGCTATGAAATCAGTGGTAAGATATTTTATAAAGAATCCCATTGCAGCCAATATGTTGATGTTTGCCCTTTTTGCCATGGGATTGGTGGGCTACAAAAACATGAAATCGACTTTTTTCCCTGAAACTCCATCAAAAATCATCTCTATTCAATTGGTATATCCAGGGGCTTCTCCCGAAGAAATGGAAGAAGGGGTGGTTACCAAAATTGAAGAAAATCTCAAAGGGGTGACAGGGGTAGAACGGGTAACCTCTACCTCATCAGAGAATGCTGGAATCGTTACAGTAGAAGTGGCCTCAGGTTATAATACAGACTTAATACTGCAGGATGTAAAAAACGCGGTAGATCAAATTAGTTCATTCCCTGTGGGGTTAGAACCTCCCGTAGTTTTCAAACAAGAGCAAATTGGATTTGGAATCAATTTTGCCATATCTGGAGAAGTAGATTTAAAAACGCTAAAGAGGTTTGGAAGGCAAGCCGAGGAAGATTTACTGGCCATGGATGGCATCAGTAAGGTCAATTTGTCAGGATTTCCGGAGGAGGAAATTGAAATCTCATTTAGAGAAAATGATTTAAGAGCTTACAATATAACTTTTCAACAAGCTACCTTGGCCGTCCAAGCTGCTAATTTGGATTTAACAGGTGGTACCATTAAGGGCTCCGAAGAAGAGTTATTAATCCGAGCTAGAAATAAAGAATATTATGCTAAGGGCTTGGAAGATATCGTCATAAAAACTACTGCTGATGGTTCAGTTATACGATTGTATCAAATTGCCAATATTAAAGACAGGTGGTCAGATAACCCCAATCGAAGTTATTTAAACGGCAACCCTGCTGTGGTTGTTACCGTCAACAATACTCAAGAGGAGGACTTATTGTCCATCACCGGAATGGTTAGAGATTATGTAGATCGATTTAACCAAACTAATGATTTAGTAACTGCTACTGTAATTAGAGATGGTTCGGAAACTCTGTTACAGAGACAAGATTTACTAGTGGAGAATGGGGTGATTGGATTCTTGATCGTGGTGCTGTTACTAGCGATGTTTCTCCATTGGAGATTGGCTTTTTGGGTGGCACTTTCCATTCCCATTTCCTTCGCAGGTATGTTTCTCGTCGCAAGTTTACTGGGAATTACCATCAACGTAATATCCTTATTTGGGATGATTTTGGTGATAGGAATTTTAGTTGATGATGGAATTGTCATAGGAGAGAGTATCTATCAAGAATACGAAAACGGGGTGCCGAACGTTAAAGCTGCCAATGAAGGGACTGTAAAAGTAATACCTGCTGTTTTTTCAGCCATTTTAACTACGGTAATTGCCTTTTCCTCTTTTCTTTTCATAGAAGGCCAATTAGGAGATTTTTTTAGCGAGATGGCCATTGTGGTTATATTTTCTTTGGTGTTTTCGTTGGTTGAAGGCGTTTTAATTTTACCTACGCACGTAGCGCATTCCAAAGCATTGAGCCACGACCGAAAGCCCAATAAAATTCAGGATGGTTTAGACCGGTTTTTCAATTTTCTTCGCAACAAAATTTTCGCTCCAATTTTGAAATTTGCTTTATACAACAAATTTTTAACCTTCGCGGTAATGCTTGGATTACTAGCAGTAACTATTGGGGCACTAGGTGGAGGTTTAGTCAAGACCACTTTTTTCCCAATAATTGAAAGAGACGATATTTCTATTAACCTTCAAATGCCAGCTGGGACAAGGGAACACGTAACTGAGAAGTGGTTAAATCATATTGAGGATGCAGCTTGGCGCGCCAATGATATCTTGAGCGAAAGATTCTTTAATGGAGAAAAGCAAGCTATTTTACGAGTGGACAAAAACTTGGGTCCCACTTCCTATCAAGGTACTATCAATATAGCACTATTGGACGGTGAAAACCGAGATAGCCTTCGATTACGGGAAGTTACTAATGTAGTTAGGAAAGAAACGGGCATCATCAGTGAAGCCGAATTATTAACTTTCGGTTCAGCAAGTATATTTGGAAAACCCATTAGTGTTTCTCTTGTGGGTGAAGATTATCCCACTTTAAAGGCTGCAACAGAAGCAGTTAAAACCAGGATGCAGCAGCTTACAGAGCTGACAGATGTGGTAGATAACAACCAAGAAGGATTAAAAGAAATCAATATAACCCTCAATAAAAAGGCTGAGTTTCTAGGATTGAACTTACAGGAAGTACTCGCTCAGGTTAGAAGAGGATTTTTTGGAAGTGAAGTTCAACGGCTACAAAGAGGACGAGACGAAGTCCGGGTTTGGGTTCGATATGATGAATCAGATAGAAGCGATTTGAGCAGGTTAGAGGACATGCGAGTTAGGTTTGCAGATGGCAGAGAATTCCCTCTTTCTGAAATTGCCGACTTCTCTGTGGAAAGAGGGGTAGTAAGGATAAATCATATAGAAGGCAAAAGAGAGATTAAAATTGAAGCAGATGTCTCTAATGATCAAGTATCAGTTAGCGATTTAACCAATTCTCTTAAAACAAGTATTGTGCCTGAAGTAGTTGCAGGGTTTCCCGGAGTAACGGCCTTATTTGAGGGACAAAACCGTGAACAAGAAAAATCAGCAGCCTCTATCCAAATAGTTGGAACTGTAGTATTAGCACTTATGTTTTTCGTAGTCGCCTTGACGTTCCGCTCGGTGAGCCAGACTTTGGTAGTATTTTCCCTTATCCCATTTAGTTTTATAGGAGTGGGCTGGGGCCACTACGTCATGGGCACCCCTATCAGTTTATTTTCGGGATTGGGAATTATTGCTTTGGCAGGGGTCTTGGTCAACGATTCTTTAGTTTTGGTTACTTCCTATAATAAACTCCTGGAACAAGGCCGTTCGCAAATGGATGCCATTTATGAGGCGGGATTGACCAGATTTAGACCTATTATATTGACTACATTCACCACTTTTGCTGGATTAGCTCCGTTATTATTTGAGAAAAGCCTCCAGGCCCAGTTTCTTATCCCAATGGCCATTTCCCTTTCCTATGGCCTATTAGCGGTTACGGTAATCAACTTAATATGGCTACCCGTTTTACTGGTAATTACCAACAGGTTTAAGGTTTACGCTTCTTACTTATGGAATGGAACCAAACCTCCCTTTGAAGATGTTGAACCGGTATTTAGGAAAGATAATGGCTATGAATTTTTGTGGTATGTACTTTTGGGTCTTATAGCGGTAATGGTTTTGGTATCAGCTCTGTAAATGAAAGATAATTTTATAGTTAAAGTCTTCAAATTTGCGCTCTCTGGAGCCTTGGCTACAGCTATAGATTACTTTTTATACCTGTTGTTGGTTCATTTTTATTGGAGTCCATTATATGCCAATATCACCTCATACACCGCTTCAGTCGTGGTCAATTTTGCCATGCAAAAGAAATTTGTTTTTGATCTGCAAAGAAGTGTTTCCAAAGCTTTTGCCTTGGCTATGTTGGTCTCCTTGATTGGTATGGGTATATCTACTTTTATCGTAGTTACCTTGTCGACCTGGACCGTTTTTAACGATCGTCAATACCTCATCAAATTAATAGCGACAGGTATTGTTTTTATTTATAATTTTTATTTCAAGCGCTATGTTTTTGAGAAAAAATTTTCTTTATATGAACCTATCGGTAAAAGGTAACTTCGCTTACCTAATTATATTGTTTCTTGCCTTTGGAGGCTTTAATAGAACATTTGCCCAAGAGCCCCTTTCTTTAGAAAATGCTATAGAAAGAGGATTAAGTGCCAATTTTCAAGTGAAAATCGCAGAGGCCAATCAAAAGATATCAGCACAAAACAATAGTTGGGTAGTAGCGGGCAAATATCCAACCATAAATGCTACGCTACAAAATTCAAATGGTTACAATAATATTAATAATCCAGCCTCTTTTTTGCGGGAATTGTCTTCTGTATCCACGGGAATTACACCTGGGGTTGAATTGAGCTGGGTGTTATATAATGGAAAAAGAATAGAGGTAGTCAAGTCGCAATTGGAATCTTTAGAAGACCAAAGTAAAATCAATACCCAAACAGCAATTGAAAATGCGGTGCAAAGCATTATCAATGCCTATTTTAACGTAGTTGTTCAACAAACTCAACTAGAGGTTAACAGAGAAGTACTCGCATTATCGGGCGACCGCCAATCATTTCAGCAGCTTCAAAGGAGTTTTGGGCAAAGTGGAACATTCGAGGAATTGCAAACCAAAGATGCTTGGTTTGTCGACTCCACTGCATTTCTCGTTCAGCAAAATAATTATTCTACGGCACTAAGAACCCTCAATTCCTTGTTGGGAGAAGAGGATCTCAAAAAGGAATATCTATTGACCGACCAATTAAGTGAGGAAGCTCTACCGCTAAATGAAGAGGCCCTGCATCAACTATTATTGGCAAGAAATTCATCTTTCCAATTATTGCAGGCCAATAAATCTCTTGCCCTTATCAATACACAGATTCAAAAGACCAGCCTTAAACCTACATTGAGCCTAAGAAGTGGTCTTAATTATAATTTTAATTTATCATCGGGTACTGGAACCTTGCAATCAGGAGAAACCCTTTCACTGGACGCCGTTACGGGACAAACAACCAATGGATTTATCAACTTGGCTGCCTCTTTTACTCTATTTGATGGGGGGCTTAGAAGAAGAAATATTGACGCGGCAGTTATCCAAGAATCTATTGCAGACTTTAATTTGGCCGATGCCAGTAGAAATTTGAAATTACAGTTATCTAACTTAATTAATAATTATAATCATCAGCTCCAATTATATAAGATCAGTAAGGAATTGTTAATTAATGCCATGGAAAACTTGAATATAGCCCAAGAGCGATTAGAAGGGGGACTCATCAATTCTTTTGATTATAGAGCGGTGCAATTGGCTTACTTGGCTGCTAATCAACAGCAATTGGCTACCAGTCTTAACATAAAGAATATAGAAACTGAAATATTGAAATTGACGGGCGGACTCATCAATTAAAGTTTATGAAACCAGGTGCTATTGGTTTATTACTAGCGTTCACCTTTTTATCCGCTCAAGCTCAAACTAAAATGGAGCTGGAAAAACGGATATCATTAGAAGAGGTCCCTCAATTAGCAACCCAATGGCTTGATCATTACTATTTGTCCACCAAGTCTTCCAAATTAAAATGGTATTTCGAAAAGGATGGGGATCATTACTCCTATGAATGTAAGTTCAAACTTCATAGGCATCGGTTTAGCGTCGAATTCGACCAACTAGGGCATTTTGAGGATTTGGAAATTTCATACTCACGGCGTCAGCTACCAGATGAAATTTATAATTCCCTGCAAGATATTGCCAAAAAATACAGGATCAAAAGAACGCAAATTCAATTTAAAGCAATTAAAAAAGAATTATTTCAACCAGGTTTTTTAAATAAAATTTCCAAATCGAAAACTGCTTATTTATATGAATTAGAAGTGATTTTAGATGGTGAATTTTATGAATTATTAATGGATTCTTCGGGAAATATTTTATTAAAACGCCCTATTTTATCACCTACCGGCATATACCTTGATTTCTAGATATTTACCATATCTCTTGTTATTTGGTTGCCTGCTGGGATGGGCACCGCTCGTTTCAGCCCAGAGTAACCGAACCAAAGGGGCATTAAACGGAGTGCGATTGGGTTGGAAATGGAATGATAAGGACGTATTGGTTGCTGGTTGGGAAAGCAGAGCTCATTTTAACGAACAGATTCAATACATCCGCTCCGAATTAAGTTTGGCATCCAGTCACCGATTAGCAAATGGCCATCAATATAGTTTGGGATATTTATGGATTTTTGGCGATAATATCCAATTGCATCGGACGTTTCAACAAATCAGCTTTAATCAAATTAGGGCTTCCTATATTGCCGCTCATCGTTTTATGATGGATGGAACTTTTGGACCAAACACCATGCCGAGGTTTAGGGCACGCTATAGATGGACAATCGTTCGACCGCTGACGGGGACGAAGATCAATGATCGTGAGTTTTATTTGAAAGTCAACCATGAAATGATCCACGATTTTAAAGAGGCATCTTACGATTTGGAGTTTCGTTGGGTTCCGCTATTAGGGTACCAATGGGCTAGGAATAATAAAATAGAGGGAGGGTTAGACTATAGAATTAACTCATGGGTTAATGGATTTCAAGCCAAACAACTTTTAAGAAGCAGTCTTACTTGGTATCGTACTTTCTAGGTAAAATGCTTTAGCATAATCACTTCTTTGTCGGTAAGCGGTCTAGAAAATCCTCTAGGCAAGTCTTTTTTAGTTAATCCCCCAAAATAGACCCGGTCTAGTTTGACCACCGTATATCCTAAGTGTTCAAAAATGCGCCTTACAATTCTGTTTTTACCGATGTGAATTTCCAGCCCTATTTCTTTTTTAGAGGCAGCGCCTTGGACATAACCCACTTTATCTACCTCGGCTAACCCATCTTCTAAAACCAAACCGGCAGCAATTTTATCTAAATCGGCTTCACTAATTGATTTGTCGAGCACTGCATGGTATATTTTTTTGACCTTATGACTGGGGTGGGTCAGTTTTTTAGCTAAATCCCCATCGTTAGTTAGCAGCAAAAGACCAGTGGTTGCGCGATCTAATCTCCCTACGGGAAAAATCCTTTCTTTAGTTTTGTTAACCATTAAATCCATTACGGTCTTTCTACCCTTTTCATCTTTTACCGTCGTGATGACTCCTTTGGGTTTATTCATAAGGAAGTAAACCATATTTACCCTGGGCTTTAAGACTCGACCTTTGTAAGTGACTTCATCTCCTTCCTCTACCACTACTCCGGGTTCAATAATTACAGTTCCATTCACCTGAATATGCCCATCTTTGACCAATTGTGCAGCTTCTCTGCGGGAACAAACTCCAGCATGTGCGATGTATTTATTTAGCCGCATATTACTTAAAATGGAATGTCTTCATCCCCATTTATTTTAGAGCCTCGTATGATAATTTTATCGCTATCCGAAGAATCAACGCCCGATGATCCGCCAAATGTGGGAAAATCAAAATAATTTTCTTCCAGATTATCAAATTTGGCGTATTTGTCGACAAACTTAAGTTTGACGGTATCCAATGCACCATTTCTATGTTTGGCGATAATAATTTCAGCCACCCCTGCGAGCGATTGTCCTTCTTCGTCTTCTAATATTTGGTAGTATTCTGGGCGGTATATAAATGACACAATATCTGCATCTTGCTCGATAGCTCCCGATTCCCTGAGGTCTGACAATTGGGGTCGTTTGGATCCTCCTCTTACTTCCACCGCTCTACTGAGCTGTGATAGTGCAATGACTGGAATATTTAATTCTTTGGCCAATCCTTTAAGCGCCCTTGAGATAGAACTAATTTCTTGTTCTCGGTTTCCATTTTTGCTATTTTCTGGCCCGCTGGTCATCAATTGAAGGTAATCAATGACAATTAACTGAATATCGTGTTTCATTTTAAGCCTTCGACACTTAGCCCGAAGTTCAAAAACATTAATTCCAGGAGTGTCATCAATATAGATAGGCATTTCACTGATCTTTTCAATAGCTGAGTGAATTTGTTGCCATTCATAATCTTCTAGTTGTCCATTTCTCAATTTTGAACCCGATAACTCAGCTTCCATAGAAATCATCCTTTGGGCCAATTGAATGCTGGCCATTTCTAGGGAAAAAATCGCTACTGGTTTGTCGAAATCTAATGCTGCATTTTTAGCCAAAGAAAGCACAAAAGAAGTTTTACCCATACCGGGTCTGGCGGCTAGAATAATTAGATCTGAAGGTTGCCATCCCGATGTCAATCGATCGAGTGCAGTAAATCCAGAGGGAATACCTGTCAAACCATCCTCTCTATTTTTCAAGTCTTCCAGCAACTGCATAGCCCTGTTTGCCAAACTATTCATGCTCTCATAACTTCGACTCATATTTTGTTGAGCGATGTCAAATAACCCTTGCTCTGCTTCGTCCAGCAATTCAAAAACATCCTTAGTGTCTTCGTAGGAATCCCTGATTGTGTCCGTGGAAACTCGAATGAGTTCTCTTTGTATAAATTTTTGGGCGATGATTCTGGCGTGAAATTCAATATTGGCAGCAGAGGCTACTTTGTTACTCAATTCAACCAAATAATAAGGCCCCCCTACTAATTCCAATTCCCCTGCTTTCTTCAAGGCTTCCGTTACCGTTAATAAGTCAATAGGTTGAGATTTGTCAAACAATTGCCGCATGACCTTGTAAATGCTTTTGTGAGCATCTAGGTAAAAGCTTTCTTCGCTTAAAATGTCCAAGACGATGGGAAGTGCGTTTTTATCTAACATGAGGGCTCCCAAGACTGCCTCTTCGAGCGGAACGGCTTGCGGTTGCACCTTTCCATAATTCAAATCTTGGTTGTTATCACGCCTTCTAGTACCCCTATTAGAGGACTTGAGCGATGAACTGGTTGAATCCATACGCTGTTTTTAAAGTTTCATAGTTGTCAGTAAACAAATATAGGAAAAGTTCCCGCCTTAGTCGAAAAACCTATTGAGACTTCATTATTTTTGAGACCTTTACAGAAATAACGAAAAGCTTATGGAATACCCGATATTGAAAATGAACCAGGTCGTCAAGCAATACGGGAATCACACTGCAGTAGATGGGGTTTCTTTTGAAGTACCAAAAGGTAGTATTTTCGGATTATTAGGGCCAAATGGTGCCGGCAAAACCTCACTAATCAGGATCATCACTACGATTACCAGGGCCGACAGCGGAGTCATTGAATTAGAAGGTCAAGTCCTGAATAGCTCTCACCCAGAACAGATAGGATATATGCCCGAGGAGCGGGGCCTCTACAAAAAAATGAAAGTTGGAGCGCATTTAATTTACTTAGCGAGGTTAAAAGGGCTATCCAAACAACAAGCTAAAGAAGCTATTGGAAATTGGATGGAGAAATTCGAGATAACCGATTGGTGGAATAAAAAAGTAGAAGAATTATCCAAGGGCATGCAACAAAAGGTGCAGTTTATCGCCACAGTAGTGCACGAGCCCAAATTATTGATTTTGGACGAACCTTTCTCAGGATTAGATCCTATCAATACCAACTTGATTAAAGAGGAAATTCGCACCCTCCATCAAAAAGGGACAAGTATCATTTTCTCTACCCACAGGATGGAACAAGTGGAAGAAATATGCGAAAATATTCTACTGATTAATCGTGGAAAAGTCATATTAACGGGTTCGGTAAAGGAGGTAAAAAACCAATTTAAACTGAATCATTTTGAGATTGGATATGAAGGGGAATTACCTGAAGAGTTGAGCAATCAGTTAGAGATAATTGAAAAGAGAAACAACAAAGTTGTGGTCAAGCTTCAAGAGGAAATGTCACCGTCTGCCTTATTAAAAAAAGCAGTTCAAACCGGTTTAGATATTCGCTCTTGGAACGAAATGCTCCCCTCTTTAAATGAAATTTTTATCAGACAAGTCGAAAACAACTATGGATAAATTAAGGCTAATCATCTCTCGAGAATATCTGACAAGGGTAAAGAAAAAATCCTTCATCCTAGCTACTTTGCTTACTCCTTTTGCTTTCGTACTATTTTTTGTAGTTGTTGGTTTTATATTTGAATACCAAGGTGAAGAAGTAAAGAGAATTGCAGTAATTGATAAAGGAGGAATTTTAAAAACTCCTTTGAAGGATGAGGACAATTTGTTTTTCACGAAAGTGACAGAAGATATTGAGGTACTCAAAACTAATTTTGAGACGACCAACTACGATGGCATTTTGTTAATTCCCGAGTTGGCCGATGTCAAGTTGAATAATTTTACGATTTATTATTACGCCAATAACCCCCCTAGCCTTTCTATAGAAACCCTTTTAAAATCAAGGGTTGAGGGAAAAATTAGAGATTTCAAAATTGAAGCCCTAGCAATAGAACGGACTGCTTTGGATGCGTTGGAAACTAAAATTAGTTTGGACCCCGAACCCATCAAAGAGGGAGGGGCGAATGTAAGTAAGGTGGCCAATATAATCGGTGCGGCTATTGGGGGGATTATGGGTTTTGTAATGTATTTGGCAGTTTTTATTTATGGAATGATGGTTATGAGGAGCGTAATGGAGGAGAAAACTACTCGGATAGTAGAAGTGATGATATCTTCTGTCAAACCATTTCAGTTAATGATGGGTAAAATTATTGGAGTAGGCGGAGTTGGGTTAACTCAAGTGGCTATTTGGGCCATTTTGATTCCATCCATGTTGTTTGTGGTCAACCTTGTTTTTGGTTTCGATTCTTCGACAGGTTTTGGAAATGCACCTTCGGTAAATGCGGAAATTTCTATGGAGGATACAGAGGCCATGGTTGGATTGGCGATTCAGGAAATAGGGAGAATGAATTGGTGGGTTATCCTTCCCCTTTTTGTGTTGTATTTTATAGGGGGGTATTTTTTATATGCCTCTTTATTTGCAGCCGTAGGTTCTGCAATGGGGGACGATTTGGGAGAAGGCCAATCTTTGACCTTACCTATTACCATTCCAGTTATTCTGGCCCTGTATATTATGATGGCAGCTTTGGAATCTCCAGATTCTCCATTAGCCGTGGGCTCCTCTTTATTTCCCTTATTTTCACCTATTGTCATGCCTGCTAGGCTCGCTTTTGGTCCTCCATTTTGGGAGGTAGCCTTATCCGTGGTCCTCTTATTAGGCACAGCTGTATTTTTTGTTTGGTTGTCTGGCAGAATCTATAGAGTAGGTATTTTGATGTATGGCAAAAAGGTGAATTTTAAGACTTTAGGTCAATGGCTGTTTTATAAAGATTAATTATTTGGGAAGTTGAATGGTGAAAGTAGTGCCTTCGCCCTCTTGGGATTTTTTTACAAAAATCTTCCCAGAATGGTAATTTTCTACAATTCTCTTGGCTAGTGAGAGGCCTAATCCCCATCCCCTTTTTTTAGTGGTAAAACCAGGTTCAAAAACTGTTTTGAATTTGGAAGTGGGGATTCCTTTGCCAGTATCAGTTAAATCTATATAGGTGTAATCTTGGTCTTCGTAAACTTCAGCTAGAATTTCACCTTTTCCATCCATAGCATCGAGTGCATTTCGAAGTAAATTTTCGATCACCCATTCGAATAGATGCGTATTGATAGATACCTCCAAAGGTTTATAATGGTCTGCGCTTGGAAAGCTAAAAGTAACCCCTCTTGGTGCCCTTACTTTCATATACAGATAGCATCTGTTAAGCACTTCATAGATGTTTTCCGCCTTTAAAATGGGATCTGCACCAATTTTAGAAAATCTGTCGGCAATTAAGTCTAATCGATCGACATCTTTTTTTAGTTCCTTAGTGACATTATTGACTTCATTATCGTCGGGTCGAATGGTGTGTAGATAATCAATCCAAGAAATGATGGCAGAAATGGGGGTTCCTAATTGATGAGCAGTTTCTTTAGCCATTCCTACCCAAACTCGATTTTGCTCTGCTCGTCGAGCGGTATTAACACTTAAAAATCCAAAGAATACCAATACTCCGATAAACAGCAGTTGGACAAAAGGGAAATAGCGCACTTGCCGAAGAATATTAGATTCCTTAAAATAGATGGCATTGGCAAAATCTCTAATAGGTTCGAATCCCTCCTCTTGCATTTTTTTCAGATCTTTTTCCCAATCTTTTCGATCATCGGATCCAAAATTAATCGCCGTATCGATTCTGCCAGTTTCATCCACCAACATTACTGGAATACTGGAGTTGGTCTGAATAATTTGTTGATGAATGGTATAATCACAACAGTTGAAACAGGCCTCAGACAAAGGAACGGTGGCATCCTCCAAAGCCCGAACAAAAATAGC
>CALAZP010000107.1 GCA_937926355.1 uncultured Saprospirales bacterium | reverse complement strand
AATCTTTCCTTTGATTTGCACTAAGATTGATATTTTTAAATACAGGATTATTAACAATATCATTTAAAATATTTAAGAGATTTTGTCGGGCCTGAGGCCTATCTCTTGTCGGAATATTTTCAAATGAAAGCTGTATGGACATCTCTGCAAAATGAGGGAGGTCTTCTTTTTTCATGGCATTCGATCGAACCTTATCCATTATACTTGAGATATGTCCCAAGTAAATTGGTTCTTTTGATTTATATTCCGGTTCATCTTGCAGTAGTTTGTTTGCCAAATCAAGAAAATGACCATCAATGGAATCGCCCAGCAATTCTTTTAGAATCATCCCTGATTCTTCATCTTCTAAGGTGTCTAGTTGAGGAGATAATCCTACATAAAACGCATATTTTCTCATAAAACCCAACCCTACACTGTTGATGGTTCCTATCAAGGATTCATTCAGCATATTCGCTTCCTTTGTTTTACCTACTTTAAGTAGCCCTTCTCTAATTCTGGATTTGAGTTCATTGGCTGCTTTTACAGTAAAAGTGGTGGCGATGATTTTACCGGGGTGAATGGCACCCGCACACACTAATTCCACAAGCTTTTTAGTCAGGGTATAGGTCTTGCCAGATCCAGCCGATGCAGATATGAGGGTTAAGTTTTTCATTTTCCTAACAGGGTTTGATATCGACCATAGGACTTAGCCTCCTTTATTTTTTGAGAAAAAGGAATTTTCATCCAAGACGCAGCCGAATTCCAGAAATCATCTTCTGTCAATACATCTATATTCATGCCCGTACCCTCTTCTAACAGTCCTCGGGCAATTTGATTTTTTCTACAAGCAATACCTTCGGTAAAATTTTGCCAGTAATTCCGGTAGTGGTCATGCAGGTTGACATCCCGATTCATAGGTAGGGCATCATGGATGGCTGCAGTATTGTGCATCAAAAAACGGTTTTTTGATAAAATATAGTAGCCCAGGTAATCCGTTCCTCCCAGCAGGTGATAGTACATCATCAATTGCATTTCATTTCCCTTCCTCATTTCTTCCTTTCTGCTAGTGAAAGATCCAAATTTTAAATCGATGACCGCTTTTTCGGATCCTCGCTGCAAGACCAGATCTATATATCCTGTAAATCCGTCTTTTTCATGTTTTTCTTCTGCTTCCACAAACTCCCAACGATTATTTCTGATTTGTTCGAAGAGATATTTTAGTGATTGTTCTCCCATTTGAATAAACTGCGTTTTAGCCAATTGGTATTTCGGTAGGTTAAAAACTTCTCCTTCAGAACGTATAACATTTTCAAGTTCTTCCCGAATTTTAGAAGTATCCATAGTCGAGTAGAGATTTTCGGCTACCTGATGGATGAGGGTGCCTTTTAATCGAGCATCGATGGTCAATTGCGGAGGTTCTATGGGTCGAATATTTAGAATATATTCTAGGAAGTATTCGTAAGGATAAGACAGCATTTTAGAAATACTACTGAAAGACTCGGCGGATTCACGTTCTTTTTCTACCCCCTCTGGCCAAGTGAAACGGACATAATCACTAGCTCTTGGAAGTCCTTTTGGGGTTCTTTTCACGTAAGTGTAATCCTTTTTCTCAAAATCCTCCCAATTTTCAAAAGTAGCTTTTAGATCTGCCAATAGGGGATGGGGAGCTATTTCTTCTCCTCCGATTTTCTCTGGAATGCAAAGGGTTAGTTTTTTTTCTGTAAAAAGAATGCCTTTTATTTGGTTGTAGTACCATTGATCTAGAATTTGTTCAGCTTGATGAACTGCACAGCCTTTTAAATGCTCATTTTCAGCAGGGGAGGGGAGAAAGGCCGAACTAAGGGGATTTCCTTCTTCGGTAAAATTCCACCAGGTCAAATGATCCACAGCAGCATTGATATTACCGGGGTGGTTGACATAAGGCTGTGCTCCAATTTCCTGAGCATGTAACCTATAAAATGAGTTGCCATTCAGCATTTCTTTAATCCACCTGCTCAACATAATAGGAGTAATCACTTTTTCCTGCTTGCAAAGACGGAGAAGTAACTCAGTTTGTTTTTCGAGTTCTTCAAATGGTAACCGTCTGCCGTCTAAAGGATTAAATCGGAATCCTGCTTGTCGCTGTCGAGTCCATTCGAGCAAGTCCTGATAGATCCGAATCACCTCTGAAGCTGGTGCACCGGTTACGGGAAACCGATTTCGGTGAAACCATAGTTGATAGTCTTTTTGGAATTCAGGATTATTGGTCAAAACTTCCCTCCATGCTTCGTTTTCAAATCCGGGTTTGGAGGAATAAGCATTAGCAAGCTTTTGCCGCAATTTCAAACTGATGGGAGCTTCTCTGGCGGTTAGAAATTCAAGGAGTTTTTCGGAATCCAAAGGTTCCCATAAAAACAAGGTCACCATTTTAAGAATATTCAAAATGGCACTGTCGCTATATGGTTCGGTATATCCTAGGGCTGGGTGTCCTTGTCTAATTATCGCATTTTCTAAAACAACTCCCCTAGAGGGAATGATCATCAGGTCTCCTCTTTCTGATTGGGCAGCTATGATATCTGCTAGGACCAAATCATTTTGGGAGCTAATGAATTCTATGGTACCATCTGGCTTTGATTTCCTTTGTGGGTGACCTTCTGGATCGATCAATTTTTGCTTGAAATAAGCCAGATCAGTTATTTCCTTGGATTTTGGCCAATTCATTTTGCGGTGATGAACCGCTATTCCATTACTTTCAAAGAGTTTGAAGAGTTTTTTGAAAAAAGGGTGGTAAAAATCTTCTTGCTCGTAAATAAGAAGTTCTTTAAGCGGTAAAAACCGAGTATGAGTAGCACATTTTTGAAAGACCAATTTCCATCGATCGTTAATTCCTTTGGGAAGATTTTCTAAATATTGCTCTATGGTAGCTAGGGCATATAACCGGTCTGAAATATCAGAAGATGGGCACTGAAAATCCCAAAGTGTTAGTATCAAGTCGTCTCGCCAAAGGAGAAGTTGTTGGGCGGTATTCCATGCATCGGTTTGGAAAGAGGCTTTACAATAAATTTCTGGATGAGCTTCTAGTGCTTTTCGAATGGCGGTTTCATAAACTTTTACCCTAAGTAAGTCATTAACGTCGCGGTAGGGGAGACCAAGGTGGAGTTCTAAAAATTCCAGCAATCCTTTTTTTCCTAAATACAATTCACCTGCTATAGCCTCTCCACGATTTTTTAATAAGGATGGATATATGTTTTCAAAACCGAATGTGGAGGAATAGTGGAGTTTCATAGCTTTAATAATATATAATAATTTCAAAAAAATACGTCACAGATTGATCTGTTACCTAATTTTGTAAAAAGTTCTTGGAGTTATTTGTTAGGATATGTAAATTAGTAGGTTTGGTATTCGGGTTAGGAAGTGTTATTTGTAACTAGGGAAGGTCAATTGGTCGCCTTCTAATACACCATATTGACCGGAAGTAGTTAGGGTATCTAAAAAATAGAATCTTCCTCCGGTGGCAATACCTTTGTGATCGACTCTTTTTTGCATAGTATGTCCGGCAAATTGAATATAATCGGATTTGATTTTTGAGGAATTATTCATTAAGCTTCTTGGCCGAATCCAAATACAAGATTGCTCCTTATCGTCTCCACTTTCATCGAGGCAATCTTCATCATAATCAAATAGTTGCGGTTGCTCCTTAAAGACGCGCGTTACTTCATTGGAGAGGGTATCTTTGTGGTATTCTATTCCAGCTTTGATTAAAAAATCATCTGAGACTCCTGCGTGGGTGAAAAGGTATTGATCAAATGTGTGGATGATACTGAAGTGATGTTGGTGGTCAGCCATTATTTGGGTAAGTTCTTCTTCGTGTTCATGGTTATAACCGCTTATGTCATCCGTTTCTATAAATGGCAAATAATGGTAGTCATGGTTGCCCATAAGCAGAATGACTTCGGCTTGTCCGGATTCTTTATACTTGATGAGTTGATGGAAGTTGCTTATTTGTTGTTGGATTTTGATGTCAGGAGAATCGAAGTAGTCGCCTAAGAAAATTACTTTTTGGGGAGATTCTTTTTGTAGAATCAATTGCCATACGCCTATACCGTGCAAGTCACCGATGATAATTGTTTTCATGGTATTGGAATTAGAAAGGTTTTGTAAAATTTGGATTGACAGTTTGTTGGTATATAATTGAATGGAAAGGGAAAATATTGTGTTGAGCTAATATTATCGGGGGTAATTATAAAATATCTTTAATAAAGAAACTAGATCTCTTATGATTATAAATGTAATATTCCTTTTAACGATTCATAGTTGATTTGGTGTCTATAAGTAACCTCGAAACCTTAATATACACTCATATGATATCCTTATCTTGGGTGAATTACCTTTTGTCAGTTTACTTGTAGATTAGTATATGAT
>CALAZP010000106.1 GCA_937926355.1 uncultured Saprospirales bacterium | reverse complement strand
CAATTCAGAATTGGAACCAAAGATGAGGTCCACCCGAGTACCTGTCCATTTGAGGGAGCCAGTATTTCGGTCTCTTCCTTCGAATAGGTCTTCGTGTGCAGAAGTGGCGGACCACTTCGTACTCATATCGAGTAAGTTTACAAAAAATTCATTGGTCAATGCTTCTGGCCTTTTGGTGAAAACTCCGTGTTTAGATTGGTCAAAGTTGGTATTCAAGGCTCGCATACCTCCAACCAAAACCGTCATTTCAGGTGCGGTCAAGGTCAACAATTGAGCCTTATCCAAAAGCATTTCTTCATCACTAACCGAATATTTGGTCTTGGTATAGTTGCGGAATCCATCGGCATGGGGTTCCAATACGGCAAATGATTCCACATCGGTATGTTCCTGAGTAGCATCTGTTCTACCAGGTGTGAAAGGCACCTCTATGGAGTGCCCTGCATTATGAGCGGCTTGTTCTATGGCTGCGCAACCACCTAAAACAATCAAATCGGCCATAGATACCTGGGTAGCACCAGATTGAGCGTTGAAGTCTTTCTGTACTTTTTCGAGCGCAGTTAAGACTTTATCTAGCTGAGCTGGGTTATTGACTTCCCAATTTTTTTGTGGTGCCAATCTAATGCGACCACCGTTAGCTCCTCCTCTTTTGTCTGATCCTCTGAAGGTCGATGCGGAAGCCCAAGCCGCTGAAACCAATTGAGATACACTCAAACCAGTAGCCAAAATGGCTTTTTTTAGCGAAGCTATATCCGCAGCTCCTATGGTATTAGAGGTTGCCTCTGGTACGGGATCTTGCCATATTAGGGTTTCTTCAGGCACCTCAGGTCCTAAGTAACGAGCTTTAGGTCCCATATCTCTGTGGGTCAACTTAAACCAAGCTCTGGCAAAGGCGTCGGCAAATTTATCGGGATTCTCGTAAAAGTCACGAGAGATGGGTTCGTATATCGGATCCATGCGTAGGGCGATGTCTGTAGTGAGCATCGTTGGGGCATGAGTGACCTCTCCTAGGTGAGCGTCTGGAACTGTACCTGCACCTGCTCCATCTTTGGGTTTCCACTGGAAAGCACCAGCGGGACTTTTAACGCACTCCCATTCAAAGCCAAAAAGGTTCTCAAAATAATTATTGCTCCATTTGGTAGGAGTGGTTGTCCAGGCACCTTCTAAACCACTGGTGATGGTATATTGCGCATTACCAGTTCCAAAATTATTCTTCCAGCCCAAATTCTGTTCCACTATATCCGCACCAGCGGGCTCTGCTTCTACATATTTACTCGGATCCGCTGCACCGTGGGTTTTACCGAAGGTGTGACCACCTGCTATCAATGCCACTGTTTCTTCATCGTTCATAGCCATCCTTCCAAAGGTCTCGCGAATATCGTGAGCTGCGAGTAAGGGATCAGGGTTGCCATTAGGTCCTTCGGGGTTGACATAAATCAATCCCATTTGAACGGCTGCTAGTGGGTTCTCGAGGTCTCGATCTCCAGAGTATCGCTTATCTCCTAACCATTCCTGCTCTGCCCCCCAATAGATATCCTCCTCTGGTTCCCATACGTCTTCTCTGCCTCCGGCAAACCCGAAAGTTTTGAAGCCCATGGATTCTAAGGCACAGTTTCCAGCCAAAATCATGAGATCAGCCCAGGAAATCTTTTTGCCATATTTTTGTTTGATGGGCCATAGCAATAGACGGGCCTTATCCAAATTAGCATTATCTGGCCAGCTATTTAAAGGCGCAAACCGCTGCGTACCTGCGCCAGCACCTCCTCTACCATCGGCAATTCTGTAGGTCCCGGCACTGTGCCAAGCCATTCGGATAAAGAATGGCCCGTAATGGCCATAATCGGCAGGCCACCAATCCTGAGAAGTGGTCATCAATTCAAATATATCCTCCTTAACGGCTTTGAGATCCAGAGATTGGAAAGCTTCTGCATAATCAAAAGCTGCTCCCATGGGATTGGAAGCAGTGGTATGTTGCCTAAGTACACTTAGATTCAGTTGGTTGGGCCACCAGTCTCGGTTGCGGGTACCTCCCCCAGCGCTTTGCTTGACAATAGCCCCGGTGAAAGGGCATTTGGCAGCGCCGTTTGATTGTCCATTATTCATCTTATTTCGTTTTATTGAGTCTATTAAAAATCAATCACAAAACCGAATTATATGTGGTTTTGTTCATGTAAATGGCACAAAAATAATAGCAATACTTTTAAATTATTTGCGGGTGAGGTTGGCAATAAAGGATTGCAGTTCTTCAATGAAGTTAATGGCTAATGTATTAAAGATGGCAGGCTGTTCTACATTGACTACATGACCGCAATCTTTGACCACATGAAGGGAGGAAAACTGGTGATTGGGTACTAGCTTTTCAATGGAGGGTAAGAATAAATGATCTTCTTCTCCCATGATGTATAGGGTTGGGATGGGGACTTCAGCAGACCTGAAAAGGCGCAAAAGAGGTTTGAGTTCGGCAGTAAGTCGATACCATTTGATAAATTCTTTTTGGTACAATTTTTTGGCCTCTCGAATAAATAGTAGTCGGGATTCCCGGTGGTTTTTGTTAGGCATGATGATGAAGGCGAAAAAGGAATACAGCCAGGTGTAGGGAACAACTGACTTGAAGAGGTTGCCAAATTTCATCAGGATCTGTGATCGGATGTTGAGTTTCATAACGGCTCCACACAGGATCATGCTGGCGATTCTCTTGGGATGGTGATCTGCTAAGTTTCTTATCAAGATGGTTCCCAGGGAGACCCCTACGAAATGGGATTTTTCTATTTGCTCATGGTCTAGGACTTCTACAATATCTTTGGTGATGGCATCGAAGGTATAGTTTGGATTAAAGGCTGCTTTGAGTTTGATTTTGGCAGAATTGCCGTGTCCTCTTAAGTCGAGTAGTAGTATATTAAATACACTTTTGAAGGCTCGGAGCTGTTTGAACCAGATAGAGGAGCTTCCTCCGGCGCCGTGGACAAAGGTGACCCAATCTGTGTTGGTGGGGTGCCGGTAGATGTTGTAGTGAATCAATGCTAATTATTATAAGA
>CALAZP010000105.1 GCA_937926355.1 uncultured Saprospirales bacterium | reverse complement strand
GACGAGATAGATAAGGTAGGTAAAGACTTTCGTGGAGATCCTTCTTCGGCTTTACTAGAAGTTTTAGACCCAGAACAAAATGGTACTTTCCACGATAATTATTTGGATGTAGAATATGATTTGTCCAAGACTTTATTTATTGCCACTGCTAATAGTTTAAACAGTATTCAACCTGCATTATTGGATAGGATGGAAATCATTTCCATAAGTGGCTATTCACAAGAAGAGAAAGTACAGATAGCCAAGAAACACCTCATCCCTGAATTGAGAGAAACTCATGGATTAAAACCTAAGGATATAAAGTTATCAGATTCAGTGATTACTAAAATAGCCAGAGACTATACCAGAGAATCCGGGGTAAGAAGTTTGAACCGCCAAATCGCAGGGGTAATGAGGCACGTTGCCAAATTGGTTGCTATGGAAGAACCCTATGATCCTAATATCAAAGCATCAGACCTCAAAGATATTTTAGGGCCAGTAAAGTATCAATTTGATCAATATCATAAAGTCAAGGAATCGGGCGTAGCAGTTGGATTGGCTTGGACTGAATTCGGTGGGGATATTTTATTTATAGAGTGTAGTCTAAGTCAAGGAAAGGGCAAATTGACACTGACCGGTAACCTGGGAGATGTGATGAAAGAATCTGCTATTGCCGGCCTTTCTTATTTAAAAGCCAACGCCTCCAAATACGGAATAAAAGAGGATCGTTTTGATCAAACAGATATTCATCTTCACGTTCCGGAAGGTGCTATACCCAAAGATGGCCCCTCGGCTGGAATTACTATGGTGACGGCTTTGGCTTCTGCTTTTACCGGGACGCCTATTAAGCCTTTTTTGGCTATGACAGGAGAGGTAACCCTAAGGGGAAAGGTTTTACCTGTAGGAGGAATCAAAGAAAAAATGTTGGCAGCCAAACGAGCTGGTATGAAAGAAATTATTCTTTGTGAAGAGAACAGAAAGCATGTAGAGGACATTGACCAGAATTATCTCAAGGGATTGACTTTCCATTTTGTCGAAGACGTTAAAGAAGTCTTAAACATCACATTGGGAATTCCTAAATAGAAGCTATTTCTATAAAACGGTAAACTATTTGATTAACTTGTTGTCATAAGTTAAAATAAGAGTTTTATGGGTAGATGTTTCGCTATGTTGACTTTCATAGCAACTTTATGGACCATTAACGGTTTCGCACAGGAACAAAGTAATCTAGTTCAGTTTTCAGGTATGGTACTAGATGGTTCAGATCGGGAATTACTGCCCGTACCTTACGCTAATATTTTGGTCAAAGACAAAGGCAGAGGAACCTATTCTGATTATCAGGGTTTCTTTACTATAGTGGTTGAAAAAGGAGACGTAATTGTTTTTTCTTCTATTGGGTATAAAGAAGTAGAGTATACGATTCCTGATGATTTGGAAGAAAATCGATATTCTATTGTCCAACTTATGACCAGAGATACTTTTAACCTCCCTGAGACGGTTGTTTTTCCATGGCCCAGCAAAGAGCATTTCAAAATTGAATTTTTGGCCATGAATGTGGAGTCAGAATTGGAAAAGAGAGCGGCCATGAATCTTTCCTCTGAGAATCTTAATAGACTAAGGGATGAGGTAAAATACGATGGGAATGAAAATGCCGATTTTTACTTGAGGCAGCAAACTAAAAATTACTATTATATCGGACAGCGTCCTCCAATGAATATATTCAATCCAGTTGCTTGGAAGAAATTTTTTGATTCTTGGAAGAGAGGTGATTTTAAGAACAAAAAAGATTAAAGCTATGAAAAGAAATTGGCTATTACTGCTTGCCCTCGTATTGCAAATTCAAATTGGATTGGGCCAGAATTTGGTTTCATTTCAGAAAAAAGCAACCCTTGGATCGGATTTAATTGATTTGGTATTTGGGTCTTCGGGACTATCTTTTCAATATGGGGTAAACGCATACAAGGTGGAGTATTTAACTACAGGAACAGACGGAGAATTAGATACTGCGTCCGGTTTGGTGGTTATTCCTGATTTTAGCAATGAACCTCTTCCAACAGCTTGTTTTCAGCATGGAACGGTGGACAATAGATTTGATGTTCCCTCTGAATTGAAAGGGGGGTGGCAATTGGCAGCTGCACTTGCAGGTAAGGGATATTTGACCTTTGCGCCAGACTATTTAGGCATGGGCAGTTCAAGAGGATTTCACCCTTATGTTCATGCGGAGACTGAAGCTAGAGCGGCGCATGATATGTATCTCATTTTAGATGAGTTGATTGAATCTGCTGGTTTGAATGTAGCGCGCAATGATCAGCTTTTTATAACAGGTTATTCTCAAGGTGGTCATGCCTCCATGGCTTATCATAAATTTTTAGAGGAGCAGGGAGAAATTCCTGTAACAGCTGCGGCTCATTTGTCAGGGCCTTATAGTCTTTCTGGGGTGATGAAGGGAATTATCTTCAATAATGAAGAATATGGAAGGCCTGCTTTTGTAGCTAATGTGATTTTATCTTTTGCAGAGGTATATGGGCTGTATGAAAATATCGAAGAAATTTTGGTTGAACCTTATGCCAGTTGGGTGCGGCAAACTTACAATGAAGAATTGGGTATTTTCGATTTAAATGATTCTATCGTTAGTTATATGGATATCGCTCTTGGGGCTACCATCCCTTCTGCTATGTTTCAAGATTCTATATTAATGCAAGTAGCCAATAATCCCGATCACCCCATTAATATGGCATTAGCAGAAAATGACCTTTTCAATTGGAGCCCCAATGTACCTACATTATTGGGGTATTGTGAAGGAGATGAAACAGTAAATTATCTAAATGCTATCGTAGCTGATTCTGCAATGAATGCGCTAGGTGCTCCTGCTGTTTCTACCTTCAATGGAGGAAATCTTTCTCATACGGGATGCGTTATACCTGCTATGGTTGCTACTATTAACTTTTTTGAATCCTTCAAAGTGGTTAATAGTCGGTATGCTTTTGAGTCATTCCCAGCACTTCGAATGTTTCCCAATCCAGCTGTTGGTTCTATTTATTTCACGAGTATTCCCCAAGGGGCACAAATAGGGATCTACAATCTGCAGGGACAACTATTATGGAGCGAAAGGAATGCAACAGAAACGGAACAAGTATCTCTGGCATCTTTTTCCGAAGGAATGTATGTAGTTAAAGTGATGGCAGAAAATCGGGTAGATACCAGAAAGTTAATAATTCAAAAGGGCTAAAGTAAGGCGGTTTTTTTTAGCAAATTTTTCTAATCTGAGCTAAATGGTCCAGTCTATCCGGGCTGGTTTGAGTAATTAGGTTGATTCCAGGAGTCTTGCCTTTTTCCAAACTACCTAAGCGGTCACTAAAGCCAAGGGCTTTGGCTCCATTGAGCGTCCCCCAAGTCAACACTTCCATAAAAGGTAAGGAAGATTGGTACTTTAGAATGGTTTTTATTTCTTCCAGTATAGAAAGCTGCCAATTGGAGGTTAAGCTATCGGTACCTATAGTCATAACAGCCCTTTCGTCTATAAATGTTTGGTAACGGGGGAGTCTATTTTCAATGTAGAGATTGGCATTAGGGCAGGTCGCCCAAAAGGAATTGGGATTCCAATGGGTAGCTTTTTGAATATCATTAGCAGTAGTTAATGTATTGTGAACCCATAGGGTTCGGTGTCGAGAGTCCATATTCGCTATTGCGTAGTCCACTGGAGATTGTTCAGTAAAAGGAAAATGTGAATAATCCATACCAAACTGACCAAAAAATGTGGGAAAATCACCAGATCTGTCTTGGAATAAAGCGATTTCATGAGGAGTTTCCTGGTTGTGTATGCTAATGGTACCTAATTCATTTTCGTTGTGTTGATTCATCAATTTAAATAGCTCTGGGGAAACAGAATAGGGAGCGTGGGGAACACATATTTTGGGATTAAGAGTATCTGAATATTGTTGATCATAAGCTATTGTATATTCCTTATAGGTTTTCAATGCTTGAGAAGATTGATGAAAATCAAACATTTCAATGAAGGAGTAATAACGGATTTTACTTTTTGATTTGGTTGATGCGGTATCTGCTTTATTGCAGATATCCCCTACTGCTACAATCCCAGCTTCCCACATTTCTCGGTCTGCTTCTTCAATTTTTTTCAACACCAACGAAGGATCCACTTCGCGTTGACCGACTACTGTTTTGATGAAAGGGAGTAGTCCAGTCCCAGTGGGTGCCACATCTTTCATGTGAGAAAGCTCCAAATGGCAATGGGTATTGATAAAACCAGGACAAAGTAATCCCTCGAAAATTTCGCAAGGGACGTTGGGAAAGTCTTCCGTGTGAGATCCAACGTAAAGGATAGCGTCATGGTCATCGAGTACTATCATACCATTGCGTATAGGTTTTTGGGAAATGGGAGCTACCCACGTGGCTTTTAACTTGCGCATTTAGGAGGATTTATAAAGTTAACAAAGCGTCTAGGCGGTTTGGTTGATATCTTAGGTTTATATTTGTTGCGGAAATTTAGCAATATGAAAAAATATACCATAACTTCTGCCTTACCTTATGCCAATGGGGCGCTACATTTAGGGCATTTGGCGGGGGCCTATTTGCCAGCCGATATTTATGTGAGGTACTTGCGCAATCAAGGCAAAGATGTTTTGTGGGTTTGCGGCTCGGACGAACACGGTGCAGCCATTACCATTAGGGCGAAAAAGGAGGGGGTAAGTCCTCAACAAATTATAGACAAATATCACGAACTTAACAAGAGTACCTTTGACCAACTAGGTATTTCTTTTGATATTTACCATCGAACTAGTGAGCCCATTCATCACGAGACGGCTCAGGATTTTTTCACAAAATTGAATGGAAAGGAAGGGGAACTAGAGGTGAAGGAAATCGAGCAGTACTACGATAAGGATTATGACCAATTTCTCGCAGATCGATATATTACAGGAACCTGCCCCAAATGTCAATATGAAAAGGCTTTTGGTGACCAATGTGAAAAATGTGGTT
>CALAZP010000104.1 GCA_937926355.1 uncultured Saprospirales bacterium | reverse complement strand
CTGCTGTCAAAAACACTTCTGAGGCTATATCTATGATTGCGAATGGTTATCGTTTTGAGCCTGGTGATGAGGTGATTTCTTTTATTCATGAATATCCTGCTAACCACTATCCCTGGCGTATTTTAGAACGTAAGGGGGTGCAACTAAAGCTAATTCCGAATACTCCATTTAATCATACTGCAACCCAAGACAAAGTTGGATTTTTCACAGTTGATGATATTGAAAAACTCATCACGCCAAGAACTAAAGTTGTCGCCCTGAGCCATGTTCAATTTACCAGCGGTTTTGCTATTGACCTTGCCGAAATCGGTTCCCTGTGCCGATCCAAAAATATTGATTTGATTATCGACGCCGCTCAAAGTATGGGATGCCTGCCTATTTATCCTGAAGAATTTGGTATTTCAGCCGTGGCAGCAGCTGGTTGGAAATGGTTGATGGGACCTTTTGGTTCAGGGGTTTTCTATACCAGTCCTTCCCTTCGGGAAAAATTAGACCCTGTATTAATAGGTGCAGAAACTATGGAACAGGGCTTTGAATACCTCAACCATGATTGGACACCTCATCATACTGCTAAGAGGTTCGAGTATTCTTCCTCATCTGTTGCTCTATCCGCTGGTTTAAGAGAAAGCGTAGAAAGTGTGCACCTTTCCCAACCCTCATTAGAAGCTATAAGAGATCAAGTCATTCATTTGCAAAATCACTTTCTGCAGCATCTGGATAACCCCCAAATAGTGCCTATTATTCATAAAGATGCTAATAGATCTGGCATTTTGGCTCTTGCAGTTGCTGATCCAAAGGATCTCGTTCAATATTTAGCAAAAAATGAAATAAAATGCACGCCGAGAAATGGGTTTTTAAGAGTAGCCCCATTTGTTCATCATACGAATCAACAAATGGAGCATTTGGCAGCGGTCATCAATAATTATCAAGGACCTGATTAACCCATCAAAATAGTACTGATTACGGAGCAAAATTTTGCAGTTTGGTCTGGAGTCCCTGTACTTATTCTACACCAATCGTTATATGGCGGAAAAGGTCTTCCAACCAGAACACCTAACCGCTCGGCTCGCGATTGTAATTCTTGAATGGGAATACCAGATTGGAAAAATACAAAATTGCCGTGGGTCCTGATATATCTCAATCCCATCCTGTCTAAAGTCTGGTATATTTGTTCTTTAGCCTCTTCGTTTAGCGCCAAACTTTTATCGTAGAATGCTTGGTCGTCAAGGGCAGCTTCTGCGGCAAACATAGCAGGGATATTCATGCCGCCCATGGATAAACTTTTTAAGGAGGCGGCGATATTAGGTTGGGTCACTAAATATCCAATTCGCATACCTGCCAATCCATATACTTTAGAGAAGGTTTTCGCAACGATAACTTTAGCTCCTTCTTTAACCAAAGATACTCCTGTAGGGTAATTAGGCTCCCTGATATAATCAATATAGGCTTCATCAATAAAAACCATGGATTTCTTAGAGATTCTTCTACCAAAGTCCATAAAAGATTTTCCTTCTAATAAAGTTCCCGTTGGATTGTTCGGATTGCAAAGATAAACCAAAGCGGTTTGATCAGTAACAGCCCTCTCCATCCCCGGTAAATCATGCACCAGCTCCTCATTTAGAGGCACATAATTAATTTGGGCTCCAAATTGGGCCGCATAGCTCATTAGCGCCAAAAAAGTTGGGGTCGCAGCGACTATTTCATTACCAGCCATGCCATACATCATACCTGCCATTTTCAATCCTTCTGTAGATCCAGCAGTTAATACGATAGAATCAAGACTAACTCCCTCCTTTGCTGCAATTTTTTCTAGTAATTGGCCTGGATAAAAGGAGGGATAACGGCAGGCATAATCCATTCCTTCAGCGATCTTTTTCCTGACATAGCCTGAGGGGCCATAAGGATTTTCGTTAGCACTCAGTCGAATCAAATCAGATGACATATTGGAGGAATGCAACCCATGATTATCGGGAAATGCTTGAAGGACCCCTGTTCCACTAAGTAAAGCTGCAGATCCTGATAAACCAGCTTTTTTTAACCAACCCCTTCTATTAATTTTCGTCATAATATGTTCATTTTAAGATAAATCTACAGATCTATAGGCCGCCAATAAGGCCATTTCTCCTTCTTTACCGGGTTGTGCATTTCCATGCTCCATTCCTAATATACCATCAAAACCCCTCTCGTTGATCACCTTGAATACATTTTTGTAATTGATTTCTCCCGTAGTCGGTTCTTTCCTACCAGGATTGTCCCCAATCTGGAAGTAGCCAATTTCATCCCAAGATTTTTCAATATTAGGGATTAAGTTCCCTTCCTGTATCTGCTGATGGTAGATGTCAAATAGAATTTTACAAGATGGACTGCCAACGGATTGGCATATCTCAAAAGCCTGACTGGATTTGGTCAAAA
Organism: uncultured Saprospirales bacterium; assembly: GCA_937926355.1. GTDB lineage: Bacteria > Bacteroidota > Bacteroidia > Chitinophagales > Saprospiraceae > CALAZP01. The sequence goes on along the minus strand of CALAZP010000104.1, from coordinate 1,483 downwards.
ATAAACCTGGATGATCTCTAAAATTCAATGGTTCTAAAACCATAACTATACCATGCGGCTCTAACAAACCAGAAGCTTGTTTGAGCGTCTCAATAACGTGAGCTGTCTGGTATCCCATATCCTGTCTAAGATCCAAATGCCCAGGTACCACTGTCATCCATTTGGCATTAACACGCTTGGCCACCTCTATGGAGCTTTTAATATCTTCGAGAAATTTAGCTCTTAATTCCAAATCCCCACTGGCTAAATCAGCTTTCTGCCAAGAAATAGAGTGGGCAACGAAAACTCCCATCCGCAATCCTCTTTTCGCCATAGTTGCTGCCATTTGTTCCTGTAGCTCAACTGGACGGCCTTTCATTCCATTATCTTCGAATGCTGAAAAGCCCATATCGGCCATGAAATTTAATTGATCAATAGGGTCTTTGCCCGCTAAGTTGGTAAACATGCCCAAGTGAGGTGCAAAGGCGAGTTTGAATTTTTCCTCTACAACATTCATTTTCGAGGTAGAGCTTACATTAGCCAATCCTGTGCCCACTGCAGCCATTGAGAGTGCGCTAGAGCTGATAAATTTTCTTCTTTTCATAATCACGGTATTTTTTGATGATGATTAAATGTTTTGTATGTGACCTTGGGAAATTTTTCAGTGATCATGAGCTCCCCTTCAATTGGAGTTAAAATACTCAGAGTAGAGGCTAGACCATCAGCTAAGGCTGCTGAAGAAGCTTGAACGCTAAGCACTTGATGATGGGTTATTCCATAACCAGTTCTAGGATCAATGATATGGGAATAGTGAATTCCCTCATGGACAAGGTATCTATAGGTACTTCCAGAGGTCGCAATTGCAGTATTAACTAGATTTACCTCCTTAATTTCTTGATAGCCTCCTTCAATGCCAATACGCCAACTGGGTAGAGTAGGAGGAGCATCTCCAATTAATAAATCTCCACCAGCATCTATAAGGTAAGCATGAATTCCATAAGATTCTAAAATCATGGCTAATCGGTCAGCTGTGTAGCCCTTTGCTATTCCACCAAAATCGAACTTTATAGAATCGGCCAAAAATACAATAGAGTGGTCCTCTTGATGTAATAATATCCGGTTAAAACCAACCTGTTCTTTGGCTTTTAATACCTTATTTTTTTCTGGAAATTTTCCCGATTTCTGCGCTTCCCTCCACAATTTAGATAAAGGTCCTATAGTTGGGTCAAAGACCCCATTTGATTGTTGGTATAATTCATTGCTTAACCATAAAACCTCAAATAATTCAGTAGGGATAACCTTCCGTTGATTTAAAGTTAATTGAGCACTTAAAAGATTAATATAACTATCTGATCGATAATCGCTGAATAATTGCTCTAACCTTTCTAATTCCATAAATGAGGCCATAGAGGCTTCGTTCGCTTGTCTTTCCTCAATCGCATAGAAGGTGAGCGTAAAGAGGGTACCCATTCCCGGTTTGGAAAAGGTAAACTTTGACCACTCT
>CALAZP010000103.1 GCA_937926355.1 uncultured Saprospirales bacterium | reverse complement strand
TTCTTGATCGTCTATACGAGCGATTATTTTATTTTGGGGGACGAAAGAAGCTTCTTCGAAGGACAGTTCTACTACTTTTCCGGGTCGTTCAGGTCGTATTTGAACCGCTTCATAAGCGATTAAGTTTCCCGTAGCTTCAATAGTATATTCCAGATAATTAGGTACTACCGTATAGCCTTCTACTCCAAGGGCGGTGGCAGAGGTATTTTGCGTGGGAGCTGCTTCGGAGGGGGTTGGTTTTCTGCCTCCGCAAGCTGTTACAGCGAGTAATAGCGAAAGCCCAAAAATGGGGTTGAATCTCATTGTTTAATTTGAATTTTGAGGTTTGGACAAAAATTGCCGAATGGCTAAGTTGGTGAAATATGTTTAGTAATTAGGTGATTGGCAGGGGTTTGTTTAAAAAAATCGACAAATGGTTGATTTCGGCAAACAAAGTGGGATATCTGGGGTTATGGCTATGAAAATAAAATCCTATTGATATGAAAACTCGTTTTAAATCTGGAAATCTTACGGAAGAGCGCAGGGCTTTTTTAAAGCAGTCGGGAGCTATGGCTGCGATGAGTGCCTTTGGACTTAGTTTTTTTACAGCGTGCACTAAGGACGTTGCAGAGCCTGATATGCCAGATGAAGACGAGAATATGGAAGAACCTGATGTAGAGGCCATAACTGTTACGGATAATGCTGTGACCATACAGTTGGATTTGGTAGAAGCTTTAGGTTCATCGGGAGGATGGATTTTGATTCAGGATGCCAATCTATTGGTCGTCAATGTAGGAGGAACTTATTCGGCTCTTACTTCTGTGTGTACGCATCAGGGATGTGCTTCTTCCTGGGAATATGACAATGAAGTTTTCACTTGTACCTGCCACGATTCCAAATTTTCTACTGCTGGAGAAGTATTGCAAGGGCCTGCGGTTCAACCCTTGACAGTTTTCAATACTACCCTTGCCAATGGGGTATTGACCGTATCCATTTAAAGGGGATAGGCAGTTTCTATTTCACTGGCTTTTGAAAATCGGAAAATTGAAATTTCATTTCATTTCAAGCTGATTTTTTTCTTATTTTGCAAAGCTCGACTTTACCAAATATTACCAGATTACCTTTAATTCACTAGCTACAGAATATTGGTATAGATGGTCAAAAAGAATAAAGGGCTCTACGTCCCTTCCCTGGAAAAAGACTCCTGTGGTACAGGATTAGTGGCTCAATTAGACGGTGTCAAATCTCATCAATTGGTGATTGATGCGCTGACTATGTTGGAAAATATGGAACATAGGGGAGCGTGCGGATGTGAAGCCAATACAGGAGATGGTGCTGGGATATTGATTCAGGTTCCTCATCGCTTTTTTGCGAGGAAAAGTAGAGAGGTGGGTTTTGACTTACCTGATTTTGGAGAGTATGGGGTAGGGGTCGTATTTTTCCCAACCAACAAAATTTTGAGGAGGCAGTGTCGGTTTTTGTTGAATGACTATATCGACGAGATGGGCTTCGAGGTATTGGGATATCGCAAAGTTCCTACTGATAATGAAGAAATAGGACCTTCTGCCTTATCTGTTGAGCCTTATATGGAGCATGTTTTTGTCAAGCCCAAGGAGATACTCGATCGGGAAACTTTAGAGCGGCGCTTATATGTTTTGAGAAAATATGCTACTCACAATATCCACATTACTTATCCCCACATCAAGGAAAGTTTCTATATCCCATCCTTTAGTTACAAGACGGTGGTGTATAAAGGTCAATTGACTACTTGGCAGGTAAAGGGTTATTTTCCAGATTTATTGGATGAAGATTGTGAGTCTGCTATTGCTTTGGTTCACAGTCGTTTTTCAACCAATACGGTTCCCAAGTGGAAGTTGGCTCAGCCATTTAGATTTATTGCTCACAATGGAGAGATTAATACGATTACGGGCAATGTCAATTGGTTCAAGTCAAAGGAACCTATGTTGGAGTCTACTGTTTACACCGAAGATGAGTTGGAGAAACTCAAGCCGATATGTGGGCAGAATCTTTCTGATTCGGGAAATTTCGATAATGTTTTAGAATTTTTGGTTCAAGGGGGTGTTTCATTGCCACATGCATTGATGATGATGATTCCTGAGGCTTGGCAGCATGATGAGGCGATGGCGGAGTACAAGAAATCTTTTTACGAGTTTCACAAGACCATAATGGAACCATGGGATGGTCCGGCTTCGATTGTATTTACGGATGGGATTGTAGTGGGGGCGACATTAGATAGAAATGGATTAAGACCTTCCAGGTATTGTTTGACGAACGACAACACCTTAGTGGTGGCTTCGGAAGCGGGGGCTTTGCCCATTGATCCGGAAAAGATAGTGATGAAGGGCAGGTTGCAGCCCGGTAAGATGTTATTGGCTGATTTAGAGGAGCATCGGGTCATAGGGGATGAAGAATTAAAAAAGGAGATTTGCAACCGATTGCCTTATGGGGATTGGTTGGCTGCTAAGCGGGTTTATTTGAAGGATTTGCCGGTGTATGACAATCCCAATAAATCGTTAACGGCGGATTTATTTAAGAAGCAAATTTTATTTGGATACAGTAGAGAAGACTTGAAGGTGATTATCAAGCCGATGGTATCTGGAGGAAATGATCCGATAGGGTCGATGGGGACGGATATACCGTTAGCGGTATTGAGTCACCACAGTCAGCATTTGGCGAATTACTTCAAACAATTATTTGCGCAGGTGACTAATCCTCCGATTGATCCGATAAGGGAGCGATCGGTGATGTCGTTATATGCGATGTTAGGTGGTGGGGGTAATATTTTGGAGCCTAATGAAGACAATGCATCTTTCATTCATTTAGATTCGCCTGTGCTTACCAATGAGGAGTTTAGCAAAATCAGGTTTATTGACCATCCGCGTTTTAAATCGAAGGTTATTAATACTTTATTTGTATCGGATGGTCAAATTGGGAGGATGAGTGCGGCTATTGACCGGATATGTAGTGAGGCGGAGGCGTTGACGAGGGAGGGACACAACATATTGATTCTTTCTGATCGTAAAGCTGCGAAGGGGGAGGCCGTTATTCCTTCTTTATTGGCGGTGGGGGCGGTTCACCATCATTTGATTCGGACGGGGTTGAGGAGTAAGACCTCTATTATGGTGGAATCAGGGGATATTAGGGAAACCCATCATGTGGCTACTTTAATAGGTTATGGAGCGAGTGCGGTGAATCCATATTTGGTTTACGATACTTTAGCGCAATTATATGAGCGGGATGGATTTATGCAGGGAGTACCATTGGATAGTGTGTTTAAGAAATACAATTATGCGGTGGGTAAGGGGTTGTTAAAGATTATGTCAAAGATTGGCATTTCGACTTTACAATCTTATCAGGGGGCTCAGATATTTGAGATATTGGGATTGAATAAGGAGGTAGTCGATCGTTGTTTCACGGGTACGGTGAGTCGAATTGAGGGTTTGGGATTAGATGGGATTGCTCGGGAGATTTTGGTACGACATCAGATGGCTTTTGGTGAGACGGGCTTGTTACAGAAAGATTTGAGGTCGGGTGGGGTGTATCAGTGGAAGCGGGATGGGGAGGCTCATACTTTGAATCCCAAGAGTATTCATTATTTGCAATTGGCTTCGCGAAAAAATGACTGGGAGGCGTATCAGAAGTATGCTCAAATTATTGATGAGCAGAACGAGCAGGCGTTGACATTGAGGGGGTTATTGACCTTTAGGAAGGGGATACCTATTCCTATTGAGGAGGTGGAACCTGTGGAGGATATTTTAAAGCGGTTTGTTACTGGTGCGATGTCGTTTGGTAGCATTAGCCATGAAGCCCATGCCACATTGGCGATAGCGATGAATCGAATTGGGGCGAAGAGTAATAGTGGAGAAGGGGGAGAAGATGAGGTTAGGTTTGATGTAAAGCCCAATGGGGATTGGGAGCGGTCAGCGACCAAGCAAGTGGCCTCCGGGCGGTTTGGGGTAACGAGTTATTATCTAGCGAATGCGGATGAGATTCAGATTAAGATGGCGCAGGGGGCGAAACCTGGGGAGGGGGGGCAGTTGCCGGGGCATAAGGTGGATGATTGGATCGGACGGGTGCGGCATTCTACTCCTGGTGTTGGTTTGATTAGTCCACCACCGCACCATGATATTTATTCCATTGAGGATTTGGCACAGTTGATTTTTGATTTAAAAAATGCTAATCCTCAGGCCCGTATCAATGTCAAATTGGTTTCTAAGGCAGGAGTTGGAATTATTGCCTCAGGGGTGGCTAAAGCCCATGCTGACGCTATTCTGATCAGTGGTCACGATGGTGGAACGGGTGCTTCCCCTTTGACCAGCATACAACACGCTGGATTGCCTTGGGAGTTAGGTTTGGCGGAAAGCCACCAGACTTTGTTAAAAAATAAATTAAGAGATCGGGTGCGTTTGCAAACTGATGGGCAAATACGTACTGGTCGGGATCTCGCTATTGCTACCTTACTGGGGGCTGAAGAATGGGGGGTAGCTACTGCGGCTTTGATAGTAGAAGGTTGTATTATGATGCGCAAGTGCCACGTCAATACCTGTCCTGTCGGCATTGCTACTCAGGACCCAGAACTAAGGAAGCGTTTTACCGGAAAGCCAGAGCATGTGGTTAATTTTTTCCGCTTTTTAGCGGAGGATTTGAGGCAAATTATGGCGGAATTAGGATTTCGAACCATTAATGAAATGGTGGGTCAGACTGAACTCCTAAAGGTTAAAAAGGACATTGCTTATTGGAAATACCGGCATTTGGATTTAAGTCCTATTCTATATAAAGAGCCGGTAGAAGATAATGTGGGGCAATATAAGCGGGTAGAGCAGGACCACGGCATCAATACGGTTTTGGATCGTCGCTTAATTCAGCATGCTAGGCCGGCGTTAGAGTTTCAGCAATCTGTTCAAACTACTTTTGCGATTAAAAATACAGATCGAGCAACAGGTACTATGTTGTCCTATGAAATTTCTTCCAGATATAAGGGAGAGGGATTGCCAGACGGGTTGATAAAATATCGATTTAGAGGATCGGCAGGACAGAGCTTCGGGGCATTTGGTGCAAGGGGTATTCAATTTAAATTGGAAGGTGAGGCTAATGATTATTTTGGTAAAGGCCTATCGGGAGGTAGGTTGATTGTGGTACCGGATCGAACGGCGACTTTTGCGCCTGAGGAGAATATTATCATTGGAAATGTAGCGTTTTATGGGGCAACTTCAGGAGAGGCCTATATTAAAGGGATGGCAGGTGAGCGTTTTGCGGTTCGCAACTCGGGCGTTAATGCAGTGGTGGAGGGGATTGGAGACCACGGTTGTGAATATATGACTGGGGGATTGGTGGTGGTTTTAGGTACTACTGGAAAAAATTTCGCAGCGGGAATGAGTGGAGGAATCGCCTACATATTAGATTCGGAGGGCACTTTTCCCGACAGGGTTAATAAAGAAATGATTGAATTGGAGGAGTTATCGGAAGGGGACTATGAGCGAGTGAGAATTATGGTGCGGAATCATTTTAGTTATACTAGTAGTAAGGTAGCATTGGATTTATTGAATAATTGGGAGCAGCGTAAACGAGAATTGGTGAAGGTGATGCCGGTGGATTACAAAGCTGTTTTGGAGGCGAAAAATATGGCGCCTGCGATGAATGTCAAGGTGGCTGAAGTAATGGATTAAGAGGGATGATGGTGGTGGCAGTGTGGAGACAAGTATTGTTGAAAAGTAAAAATTGAAAGAAAATGGGAGATCCCAGAGGATTTTTAAAACATACGAGAGAATTACCGGTAGCTCGGCCTCCTCAAGAGCGTATTGGAGATTATAAAGAGATATATGAGCCTTTTCCGGAGGAAAAAACATTAGATCAGGCATCCAGGTGTATGGATTGCGGCGTACCTTTTTGTCATAGTGGGTGTCCGTTAGGGAACATCATTCCAGAGTTCAATGATGCGGTTTATAAGGAAGACTGGGATATGGCGTTTGAGATCTTGTCTTCTACCAATAATTTTCCTGAGTTTACCGGGCGAATTTGCCCTGCTCCTTGTGAGGCGGCTTGTGTGTTAGGCATCAATCAACCGCCGGTCGCTATAGAGCAT
>CALAZP010000102.1 GCA_937926355.1 uncultured Saprospirales bacterium | reverse complement strand
GGCAAAGGATGACCAATTTGAGCAGTGGGATGGAAGGGAGAACATCATTATGGGGGATTATGGGCCTTATGATTTTCAGTCTCCCAAAGCGGTACTTCGTGCAATTGAAGGAGATCGGTATATTTTCTTGCTAACGGGTCCTGAGGGAAATTGGAAGTTGAGTGGAGGGGAGGGATTGGTGGATCCCAATAGTAAAACTGGGACATTACCCGCTACATTTACGGTGAGGAGAGCTGATGAAAATGAGCCGTTTAAGGTAGAATTGACTTATATAGGTATGGGAGGAGTAGATGAATTTGGTCGGCAGATTAAAAAGGGAGAGGCCTATAAATTTGGTTATGAAGATACCAAAGTAGAGATCGATTGGGAGTTGATGTGGAAAAATACCGATTTGAATGCGGAAGATTTTGCGGGTGACTGGGATATTTTGTGGAGGCAATCGGGGAGAGCTGTTACAGGACAAGTGGAAACTGATTTGGCCTTTGCCTGGTGGGATGCTCCTGCTGAGGGTATTCAACGAGATGGGTTTTTGACCCGGGCAGTGGGTCGATTGGAGGTCCAGGAAGGGGAATATAATCTATTGGTTACCAGCGATGATGGGGTAGTGGTCAGGGTAGATGGGGTAGTGGTATTAAAGCATTGGGATGTACATGAACCTGAAAGAGATGAAATTCCTTTAACTTTAGGAGGAAAGCACATAATTGAGGTGTACCATTTTGATAAAAGCGGCTTTTCTACCCTTGATGTAAGATTACAGGCTTTTCCCAATAAATAATTCTATAAATATATTTGGAAGTTGGTTTAAAACTTCTACCTTTGCAATCGCTTTTGAAATAGGTCTAAGTGATTTTTTATTCGAAGCACTTATTTAAGAACCATATTATAATAAAATATGCCTACTATTAACCAGTTGGTAAGAAATGGAAGAGAGCAGATCATCTCTAAGAGTAAATCTAGAGCTTTAGATTCTTGCCCTCAGAAAAGAGGGGTATGTACCCGTGTGTATACCACCACTCCTAAGAAACCTAATTCAGCTTTAAGAAAAGTTGCCAAGGTAAGATTGACAAATGGAATTGAGGTTATCGCTTATATTCCGGGGGAAGGTCACAATTTGCAAGAGCACTCAATCGTATTGATTAGAGGTGGGAGGGTAAAGGATTTACCCGGTGTTCGATATACGATAGTAAGAGGTGCTTTAGATACAGCTGGTGTGACTGACAGATTACAGAGTCGTTCAAAATATGGGACTAAGCGTCCTAAGAAATAATTATGTTTCTTTTTGCTGAAACCGCTAATAGAAAAAAATGAGAAAAAGAAAACCCGCAATTAGAGTTATCAATCCAGATCCCAGATATGGAGATACTTTGGTTACTCAGTTTGTTAACAATTTAATGTACGATGGTAAGAAGGGAACTGCCCTTAGTGTATTTTACGATGCCATGGATATTGTTAAAGAGAAAGGAGGGGGAGAGGAAGATGAGTTGTCCATGTGGAAAAAGGCGTTAAACAACGTCATACCATCAGTAGAGGTAAGAAGTAGAAGAATTGGAGGTGCAACTTTTCAGATTCCTACAGAAATCAGGGCGAAGCGCAAGATGTCCATTGGCATGAAGTGGTTGATTAATTTCGCTAGAAAGAGAAGTGGAAAGGGTATGGCTGAGAAATTAGCGGCAGAGATTATTGCAGCTAGCAAGGGAGAAGGTGCTGCAGTTAAGCGAAAGGAAGATACGCACAAGATGGCTGAATCTAATAGAGCATTTGCTCACTTTAAGGTATAATTTTATTAATTGTAACGACCCCTTACGGGAAATATCATGGCAAAGGATTTAAAATTAACTAGAAATATTGGGATTGCTGCCCACATTGATGCTGGAAAGACTACGACTACCGAACGTATTCTATACTATACAGGTATCAGTCACAAGATTGGTGAAGTTCACGATGGTGCTGCTACCATGGACTGGATGGAGCAGGAGCAGGAAAGAGGGATTACTATTACTTCCGCTGCGACCAAGACCAATTGGAATTTTGATGGGGATTCATATACCATTAATATTATAGACACTCCGGGCCACGTTGACTTTACTGTGGAGGTGGAGCGTTCTCTTAGAGTATTGGATGGGGTAGTTGCTTTGTTCTGTGCCGTATCTGGTGTAGAACCTCAATCTGAGACAGTTTGGCGCCAGGCTAATAGATATAAGGTACCTAGAATTGGTTTTGTTAACAAAATGGACCGTTCGGGAGCTGACTTTTTCAATGTGGTAAATGATGTTAAAACTAAGTTAGGTGCTAACGCAGTTCCATTGCAGGTGCCTATTGGAGCTGAAGAGACTTTCAAAGGGGTAGTTGACTTAATCAGCAATGAGGCTAGAATTTGGAATGATCACGATATGGGAATGACTTATGAAGTGGTTCCTATTCCTGAAGACTTAGTGGACACTGTAGCCAAGTATAGAGAATTCTTGTTAGAGAATATTGCGGAATACGACGAATCTTTAATGGAGAAGTTTTTCGAAGATCCGGATTCTATTTCTCCTGAAGAAATCAGAACGGCCATCAGAAAGGCGGTAATTGACATTAAGATTATTCCAATGCTTTGTGGATCTTCTTTCAAAAATAAAGGAGTTCAAGCTGTTTTGGATGCAGTATGTCGTTATATGCCTTCTCCTTTAGATATCGAGGCAGTTGAAGGAACCAATCCGGATACAGAAGAAGAGGTTAAAAGAAAGCCTTCAGTGGATGAGCCTTTTGCTGCATTAGCTTTCAAAATCGCTACGGATCCTTATGTAGGACGTTTGGCCTTTTTTAGAGTTTACTCTGGGACATTAGATGCTGGATCTTATGTTTTAAATACAAGAAGCGGCAAAAAGGAGCGTATTTCTAGGCTTTATCAGATGCACTCCAATAAACAGAACCCTATTGATAAAGTAGAGGCAGGGGATATTGCTGCTGCTGTTGGATTCAAGGATCTAAGAACAGGGGATACCATTTGTGATGAAAAGCATCCCATTGCGTTAGAAAGTATGACTTTCCCAGATCCTGTAATTGGTATCGCAGTAGAGCCTAAATCTCAAAAAGATTTGGATAAGCTAGGGATGGGATTAGCCAAATTGGCTGAGGAAGATCCTACCTTCAAAGTAAGGTATGATGAGGAGACCAATCAGACGGTGATCAGTGGTATGGGGGAGTTGCACTTGGAGATTATTGTAGATAGACTTAGGAGGGAATTTAAAGTAGAGTGTAATCAAGGACAACCTCAGGTTAATTATAAAGAAGCGCTTACTACTACTGTTTCTCATAGAGAAAGGTTGAAAAAGCAAACAGGTGGTTCTGGTTTGTTTGCCGACATGGAATTCGAGTTAGGACCAGCTGACCAAGAGTTTTTAGACAGTGAAGACTTCAAGAGTGGCAAGGAGAAACTACAATTCATTTGGGATATTGTTGGGGGTTCTATAGATAAGAACTATCAGAAGCCGATTAAGGATGGTTTCAGAGCTATGATGGAAAATGGAATTTTAGCGGGTTACAATATTGAAGCAATGAAAGTCAGAGTTTTCGATGGCTCTATGCACCCAGTGGATTCTAAGCCAGTAGCTTTCGAACTTTGTGCCAAAGAAGGCTTCAGAGAATGTGCTATGAAGACTAAGCCAGTTCTTATGGAGCCAATAATGAAATTAGAAGTAGTTACTCCAGAAGAATATGTGGGTAATGTAATCGGGGACTTAAACCGAAGAAGAGGTTTGCCGAAAGGACAAGAGGGAAGATCAGGTGGTGCGGTGAGCATTCAAGCTGAGGTGCCGTTATCAGAGATGTTTGGTTATGTTACTTCTTTAAGAACAATAACATCAGGTAGAGCGAATTCTACCATGGAGTTTGCCCATTACAATGAAGCACCTACAAATATTGCAAAAGAAATAATTGATAAAGCAAAAGGTGAAGTTAAGGTATAAGTTATTATATTTGCACCGCTTTAGCCAATTGAAAGCAATTGGTGGTTAAATAGACTAATTAAAAAATTGAAATAATTTCATTCAAGGCATGAATCAGAAAATCAGAATCAAGCTACGCTCCTACGATCACTCGTTAGTGGATAAATCCACGGAGAAAATTGTTAAAACGGTTCGAAACAGCGGGGCTGTAGTTACAGGTCCGATTCCGCTGCCCACAGAGAAAAAAATCTTTACAGTACTGCGTTCTCCGCACGTCAACAAGAAATCTCGTGAGCAGTTCCAGTTGAGAACACACAAGCGCCTTATTGAAATATACACACCTACGCAAAAAACTGTTGATGCATTGTCAAAGTTAGAATTGCCTAGTGGTGTTGATATTCAAGTTAAGTTGACGTAATTATTGAATCATATAGATTCCAGGCTGAGACGCTAAATTTTGGAAACTGATAGTCAGATTGACATTAAGTCCAAAACTAAGTTACCTTCCTATCAACTCATTTCAGAGTTTAGTGTCTTCCCGAAAAGTATAAAAATATTATCGATAGCTCATTGTATCATTAATGAGTAAAAATTAAATTTTAATCTGATGAACGGATTAATTGGAAAGAAAAAAGGAATGACAAGTATATTCGATACCAATGGTAGGAATATCCCTTGTACCGTTTTAGAAATGGGGCCATGCGTGGTTACCCAAGTTAAAACTGCTGATTCTGATGGATACAGCTCTTTACAATTGGCATTTGATGACGCCCGTGTTAAGAATACTACCCAGGCGATGAAAGGTCATTTTGAAAAAGCGGGAACTGCTCCAAAAAGAAAGTTAGTAGAATTTAGAGATTCCACCCTAACCGATAAGAATTTAGGTGATTTGATTAAAGTAGACGAGGTTTTCCAAGAGGGTGATTTAGTAGCTGCTGTTGGAACTTCTAAAGGAAAAGGTTTCCAAGGTGTTGTAAAAAGACATGGTTTTAGTGGGGTTAATGATGCAACTCATGGTCAACACAACAGGCAAAGAGCACCTGGTTCTGTAGGAGCAGCGTCTTTTCCCGCGAAAGTTTTCAAGGGTTTAAGAATGGCCGGAAGAACGGGTGGAGATAGAATTAAAATTAAGAATCTTAAAGTAGTCAGGGTTTTCGCTGATCAGAATATTATTTTGGTCAAGGGTGCTGTTCCTGGTCACATTGGATCCTATGTTGTATTAGAAAAATAAAAGTTTAGGCTTTATAAATAATTTGTAATGAAAGTCAATGTTTTAAATATTAGTGGGAAACCAACCGGAAGGCAAATCGATTTGCCAGCTGAAATTTTCGGTGTCACGCCTAATGAACATGTTGTCTATCTAAGTGTAAAGCAGTACTTAGCAAATCAGCGTCAGGGTACCCACAAAGCTAAGGATAGAGGAGAGATTTCTGGTTCGACTCGTAAGTTAAAGAAGCAAAAGGGTACGGGTGGAGCTAGAGCAGGC
>CALAZP010000101.1 GCA_937926355.1 uncultured Saprospirales bacterium | reverse complement strand
TTCATTTCAGTTCTTAATTTCATCAGCAACTTCCCTAGGTAATTATGGCCAATATATTCAGTAGGTTCTTGTCTAGGGGTTCCAACAGCTCCCCAATATTTATCTCTATGAGACAACTCTACTATTGGATAGGCTCCTGATCTTTGAAGCACTTCTCCAAATCGAGTATAGTGCTGCGCCAACTTCAGGTGAAGGCACCAATCCATGATTTTAAGTCTAAGGTCATCGAAGTCCGGACGATTAAATCCCAATTCTAACGGTCTAAGGGGTTTACTTCTCATTTTAGCACCCATGGGACTTGGCTCTGCTTGAATCGCTCTTTGAATTTCAGGAAAATCTGGAAATCTGCAAGCTTGATAAAGGGCTTCAGTAGTACGAAAACTTTCACCATCTAATAAAATTTGGAAGCCAGCGCACATGTTAGAAAATTCTCCATAAGGCTCTCTAGTTTTTTTAAAAGATACTACTTGATTCAATTGATAAGTCTCCATATAATTATTATTTTTTACAATGATAAGAAGCCAGCATAAATATCAGCCTAACTTGACAAGGTTGTTGATAGTGTGTTAAATGGGGTTGAATGGCTAATTTTATGACCTAATCAAAACAAGCCATATGCTCACCAATCCTCAGCTTCAGTTTTTTAAAGAAATGGTATTCAATGATCAAGACAATGTACGCAAACTCAAACAAATTCCTGAATCTTGGTTTGAAAATGATCATTTTACTCAACAGTATTTAAACGTTATAGAACACCTAAAATATTGTCCATCTTTCATTCGAAATGATAAAAAGTGGGTTAAATTTTTTATTCTCAAAGAGGAAAATAACATTGAGTATGTTGGGGAATCACTAAAAGGAGATAAGGAAATCGCTTTGGTCGCTTATTGTTGTGAAACAGAGGAAGCAGCCAAATACCTTGATGAAAAATTTAGGGATGATGAAGATTGCTTTGATGCTTCTTTTTACAAAACCAATTACGATAGATTGTCCTGGTTCTCGGAGCGAATAAGATTTGATAAATCTTGTGTTATTAAAGCATTGTCCAGTAATGGTGGAGATATCAAATATACTTCGGATCGATTGAAGGACGATGAAGAAGTTGTTCGGGCAGCTATTCAGAATAATGGAGGCTCATTTAAATATGCCTCGCAAAGATTGCGTTCCAACAAAGATTTGGCTTTGTTGGCCATCAAGGTGGATGGTAGGGCCTATAAGTATGTATCTTCAGACTTAAAAGAAGATCGAGATATCGTACGACAGGTTATCAGGGGACATTGGACGAGTACTGCTATTACCCTACTGCCAAAATCTGTATGGGAGGATCCCGATGTAGTGGAAGAACTCACTTCTGCTGATGTTCCCCAACTGGATTTTTTACCCTTAGCTTTAAGGGACAATGCGGAATTTATGGAAGGGTTTCTTCCTAGAATAGAGGACTGTTTGAGTGACTGTTCTGAAAGATTAAGGGGAGATCGAGCATTTGTGAGAAAAGCTTTGAATTATGGATTCGATAATTTAAAGTTTGCTTCCGACGAATTGAAAGACGACGAGCAATTGATTGAACCCTTTTTGACGCAGTCTTACAATTCCGCCTTTAAATATGCCTCTGAAAGGCTCCGATCCAATAAATCTTTGGCCTTAAAGGGCTTAAGGCACAATGTGGATATCTTTAAATACCTTTCTCAGGAACTAAGAGGGGATGAAGAATTGGTTAAGTTGGCGGTATATGGAAACGTCAATAATCTCAAGTATACCGATTCCAAGTACAGAGGCGATCGAGATTTTATCCTTTCCGTTCTCGAATTAGGGCATTCGGGGTATCGGATGTTGGAATTTTTATCTGATGAATTGAAAGCGGACCGGACGATAGTGGAGAAAGCGGTTGAACTCAATGGAGACGAACTAAAGTATGCGGATCCCAAATTCCTGGATGACAAATCCGTTGTTTTGAAGGCTATTGATGGCCATGGGTCTATATTTGATCTGTTATCGGAAGAAATGGCGTCAGATCCAATGATATTATCCAAAGTAGCTGAAAATGGTGGGTACCATGAACTGGAAAATTACGAGGGGATTTATTACAGTCGAGCTGATTCGTTGGCTATGATTACCGATTCTTACAGCTCTTATTACAACTGGTTGAACTACAACTTTATGATAGAAAAGGAATTCATTGAAAAGGCTTTTAGCAAATCTTATTCTTTGTATCCGTATTTGCCATTGGAACTGAGAAAAAACAAGGAATATATCAGGTTGGCTTTGCAATTTGATGGGGAGGAGGTGTTGGATTATATACCCGATGAATGTTTGGATGAAGAATTGTTAGAAAAGATCGCCAAGTTAGGATATATTGCTATTTTGAGATTGCGTCCGGAAGTCATGGAACAAAGAGATAAAATCCTAATGTTATTAAGGCAGAGTGGGGAACATCTGATGTATTTGAGCGACGCTTTAAAGAAGGATAAAGAAATAGTAGCAGTGGCAGTTGAAACAGATGGGTTGGCTTTGCAATATGCGGATAGTGCTTTAAGAAGCGATCAGGATATCATTAGGTTGGCGTATCAAAGCGATTGCGATTCTATTTTATATGCTGAAATCTCGGAGGAGTTAAAAGAATCGTTGGATTTTTTGTTTGATTAATGCTAAATACTGACAAGATTCCAGTCCCACTTCTAACGGAGTGGGGTGGGGCTGGGATTTAAAAAAAAAT
>CALAZP010000100.1 GCA_937926355.1 uncultured Saprospirales bacterium | reverse complement strand
CCCATTTTGGGTTGTCCGGGCACAATAGACAATGACTTATACGGCACTGATTATACCATCGGTTACGATACCGCGATCAACACCGCTATGAATGCCATCGACAATATCAAGGATACTGCCAATTCCCACGACCGACTTTTTTTTGTAGAAGTGATGGGGAGAGATGCAGGGTTTATTGCGCTTAGGTCTGGAATTGCTACTGGAGCTGAAGCGGTTTTAATGCCAGAGAGTAAAACAAGCGTAGATCAATTGATTACCATTCTCAAGCAAGGCAGAGCGCTGAAAAAAAATGCGAGCATAGTGGTTGTTGCTGAAGGAGATGACGTAGGTGGAGCATTCAAATTAGCTGATGCCGTTAAAGAAAAAGGGTTCAGTGATTACGAAATTAAAGTGAGTATACTAGGTCATATTCAAAGAGGTGGAAGACCAACTTGTATGGAAAGAGTGAGAGCCAGTCAAATGGGAATGGCAGCTGTAGAAGGATTAATTAACCAAAGAAAAGGAGAAATGATTGGAATCATCCATGATGAAATCGTTTTTACTCCATTTGAACAAGCTACCAAACACCACTCTCAAATCAATAAAGCGATGTTAGATATGGTTAAAATATTAGGATGAAACAAGCAATTAGGGCAGCCCTTTTCCTATCTGGTTTAATCTGGTTGTTTTTCCTTATTGATTGGATTCCAGGCATCCAACTCGGAACATACGGTTTGTACCCCAGACACGTAGATGGGTTAGTGGGCATCATTATGGCACCACTGATTCATAGTGGTTGGGGACACTTGTTGTCTAATACGCCTCCTATATTATTTTTGGTAGGTCTAATTTTCTTTTTTTACCGCCCCATAGGGTTATCGGTACTCGTTTTTATTTGGTTGAGCACCGGAATTTTAGTCTGGATTTTCGGACGACCGGTTTACCATATCGGGGCAAGTGGAGTACTTTACGGTTTGGTCGCTTTCGTATTTTGGAACGGAATCTTTAGAAGAGACGTCAAATCCATTGCATTATCTCTACTCGTTCTTTTTTATTTTGGAAGTCTCATCACAGGCATTCTGCCAGGTCAGGAAGGTATTTCATGGGAAAGTCACCTTTTAGGAGGTGTCAGTGGAATCATCACTGCTTATCTGTTTCGCAAAAAAACAAAATCTCCTCTTGATGAAGGTGAAGAAATCGATCAAGAGGAGGAATCTCGCTATTTTCTCGAAAGAGATATTTTTGAAAAATGAGGATTATGCGCGCTCAAAGTGCAAATCCTCATACATTTTTTGAAGTTTCTTACGAGCGAAGAAAATTCTACTTTTTATAGTTCCTAAGGGAGAATCTAACTCCTCAGAAATTTCCTCGTATTTGTATCCTTCATACGCCATCATAAAAGGTCGTCTAAAATCATCCGGCAACGCATTGACCATTCCCATCAATTCCCGCATCGTCATATTATGCTCACCATCATTTTCTACCACTCTATCACCGGAATTGATGTAATAATCATTAGGCGTCTGATCAATAATCATATTTCTCCTGGTCTTTTTGCGGTAATCATTAATAAATATGTTACGCATTATAGTGATGGACCAGGCTTTAAAATTAGTGCCTTGACGAAATTTTTCGGCATTACTGAGAATTCTAATAACGGTATCTTGAAACAAATCCTCAGCATCGTCTGTATTGGCTGTTAGCTTTAAGGCAAAGGCTCGAAGTGAAACAGTTATTTCATCTATCTGTCTTTGTACATCCCTTAAAACAGCTTTAGAAATGGTATGGGTCATTGGGCTTGGGTTTTGTTATTAATTTTTACAAATATACGATAAAACTTTAAATTAAACAAGTTGTTTAGAAACTTAATGTCTTGAATTTGTTGATATTATATTATTTTTAACCAAAGCTTTACCAAGTGTTAATATTTTTAACAATTTTATAAATAAATGGAAATTTTCTTACCTAGCAATATTCGATGTCTTCGGCAAAGGATGAAATGGAGTCAGGAGGAATTGGCCCTTAAAGTTGGTCTCAATCGAGGCAATATTGCCTCTTACGAAAATGGAACAGCAGAACCCAAGATTTGTAATCTCCTCAAACTGTCCAATCTGTTTGGTGTGTCAATTATCGCCTTAACCCAAGAAGATTTTTCTAAAATAGAAGCTCCCTCCGCTAAAAGTAAATCAGAATCCAATAGCCCATCCATAACTACCATCCAAAAGGAAGCCAGCCAACTTTCAGAAGTTATGAAAAGTCTGCATACTTGCTGCATTTACAAAAAAGCATCACTTCGTGAAATTTCTAATGACGCTCAAATAATAATGATGCACTTTGAACAGTTATATGAAGCATCTCAACATTTGTTAGAAAAACATCTTCAGCTGATTCAACTTTTAGAGAAAAAAAGGACTTAATTTTCCTGTATGCGCTTTCTACTTGTACTCACCACCTTATTTATAGCCTTCTCTCCTATTACGGCCCAGACTAGCTGGCCTTTTCTTCAAAATTATACCGAAGCCCGCTTTAAAGCGCAACAAAATCAAACTCAATTATACGTTCATTTTACCGCTTCCTGGTGTATGCCCTGCATTTGGATGGCGGAAAACAGCTACCAAAATGAACAAGTGCTGAGCAGGTTGAATTCTATTGTACCCGTGAGCATTGATATAGAATCTCCTGAAGGAAAAACCCTTCAAGAAAAATTTCAAATTGAAATGCTACCCACCCTGTTAATCATAGATGCTCAAAATGAACAAATCATTGCCAGAAAAGAAAAATCTCTGTCCGGGCCAGCACTTTACTCCTGGTTAAATGAAGTACTTACTACTCCTGTATCCAAATCCTATTTTATCGAAGTAGGCCAGTACGTAAATTTAGATGAAGCCCATAAAGCGCAAGAAATTATTCAAAAAATTCTGCAAGAAAAGATAGCACTTAAGGAAATTGATACCCTTTATTATTTGCAACTTGGGAATTTTACTTCCCAAGAAATCGCGCAAAATAAATTATCTCAAATACGTGACCTAGGAATAAACGGTCGAATCAAATCCTTTTGATAATTGGTCTCAAAATGAAAAAACTCTTTTTATATATTCTGCTCCAATTATCCTTTTTCCTGAGTTATGCTCAAGTTCCTCAGCCCGTTCACCTTCCTTTGCAAACTTCCACTCGTAGCCCGATTAATTGCACTCAAAAGCCTGGGAAAATATCATTTAAGTACTTTAATGGTCAATCCAATAGTTATTCATTCAACGAAATCATCTTGTGCTATGGCGATTCATTGGAGTTGATTAATATAGGTTCCGATTTATCCAATGACCCAAATCCCAATACTAGCCCCGGAATAGGCTACGCCCTAT
Organism: uncultured Saprospirales bacterium; assembly: GCA_937926355.1. GTDB lineage: Bacteria > Bacteroidota > Bacteroidia > Chitinophagales > Saprospiraceae > CALAZP01. Next base: position 7,695 of record CALAZP010000100.1, on the reverse strand, counting down.
TCAATTGTCCACCAGTAGGATCTTCTATTCAGTATCATCTCGATAGTATTATTTCCCAACAACCCTGCCTCAATACCCTTCCAAATTATCAGATTCCTAATTCCTCTGCCCAAACCTTGACTGGGCCCTTTTGGATTATTGCTGACCAACCCAATGGTAACATTCAATTATTCAATCAGGGGCAACTTCAATACGGCTTCAATAATGGACAACCCATTACAGTATGGATGGCTCCAATTACACTAGATCATTTTTCTGAAAGAGGATTTGAAAACAATGGAGAATGCGCGGCTTTAGATCCTTCTGAAGCAATTAAAGTAACGTATTTAAATCCCATTTCAGCCCAAGAAGTTACCCCTCCTTCGTCGGGAAATGCTTGCCAATCGGCTTTTGTCATTAAAGGAGGATATCCCGAATTGAATCCTGGACAAACCTATAGTATAGATATTTATCTGGATGATCCTTCAAGGACTTCAGTCATACCGGCCAACTACGTTACCCATGGGGATACCCTATTTTTTAGAGTGCCTAAGCCTGGTAATTATATTTTAGAAATTAGCGATGGAATTAGTTGTAGTCAGCAGATTCTGGTAGATCAACAAACTTGCCCCGCACTTAATTTTATTCTTCCTAGTGTCAATGGCCCCAAGGACTCTATCATCTGTTTGCCTATAGCCGTTTCTGATTTTGTTTCCATCAATTCTTTTCAAATACCTTTTGCTTGGGACACCACCATATTAAATTTTCAAAAGATTGATTTGAACGCTAATCCCCTCAACCTAGCTTCAAGTTTTTTTTCCATCGACCCATCTACTCAAAACCTGTTGATGAATTGGTTCAGTTCGGGGATAACAACGTTTCCGGACAACACCACCATCTTTGATATTTGTTTCCGTGTAAAAGGTGATTTAGGGACTTGTAGTTCTGTCTATACACCAGATGTGGTGAATGGCATTCCCCCGTTTTATCCGGAAATTACCAATACGCAAACTGAAATAATAGGATGGAGTGCTAATGAAGGGGAGGTATGCGTGTCCAACAATCCTATTTATATTCAAACGGTAATAGATACCCTTACCTGCGGAAATTCAGGCCCGGGAAATGTTCAATTGACAGTTTCTGGCGGAAACCTACCTTACCAGATTACATTAGAATCGATTTCGGGCACCCTATTATTGGATAGTAATTTTACCTTACCGCCTACTGGTTTTAATCTTCAACTACCTGCAGACCAGTACCAATTTTTAGTCACGGATTTTGTTAATAATAACAATTTTCAAAGTTTTACTAATTATATCCCCTACAGTCCATTGATTCTAGATAGCATACAACTTCAATCGCCTACCTGTATCAATGCTTCAGATGGTTCGATAACTGCGAATATAAGTGGAGGTACTCCTCCTTACCAATTCGAATGGATTTCCTCTTTGGGACAACAATTGTTTGAAGATGAAAACGTCTATGGGTCCATACCCCACGGTAATTACCAACTCAGGGTTACGGATGCAGTGGGTTGTGATACGCTGGAATCATTGATCACGCTGAAAGCCCCACCTCAAATTGAAATACAGTTTCAAAAAATAAGGGATGTGTCTTGTTTTGAAGGGAGACAAGATGCTGAAATCCAAGCCAGTGCATCCTATGAAGATGGTTCTACTGGAAACTTTAATTATATATGGGAGAGTACTCAACAGTTAGACCAAAGTGTTCCTATTACCACAGGGATTAACTTATCCAAAGGTTGGCAAACTTTAATTGCTATTGATCAAAATAATAATTGTTTTGGTTTGGATTCCATAGAGATACGAGCTCCAAAACCAATAACGATAGCACCTACCATTTCTCGTACCCGATGTTTTGGTACTGCTGACGGTCTTATCCAAGTAACCCCTTCTGGAGGAACAGGCAATTTTTCTTACTCTTGGGCCCATGACCTTAGTTTGACGTCACCCTTAGCTACCAACCTATCCAGTGGCAATTACACTGTATCCATAATGGATGGTAATGGTTGTCTCCAGATGGATACCTTTAGGGTCTCCTCTCCAGATCCTTTAAAGTTGCTGGTGGATTCTAGTCAAACTGCCCAGGTGAGTTGTAATGGGGCATCAGATGGATATATCACCTTAACCTATAATCAATTCGATGACATCAACCCGATTGGCTTGGCCCCCTTCATGTGGGAAAATAATTTGGCTAGTGGAGCAGAATCCAGCGTTACCCAACTTGCGCCCGGTAATTATGGTGTCACTTTAACAGATACCAAAGGTTGTAAAGACTCTCTGTCTGTTGTGATCGAGGAGCCTGACCCTTTGGTAGCTAATTTTCAAATACCTCTCCCTCCCCTTTGCTATGGAGAACCCACTGATTTTGAAATTAGCAGCATCCAAGGTGGCAATGGCCAACAATTATCGGATTATTTATTTTATCTAGATGAAAACCCTATTGCCTATAGAGGGGACCAAGAGGCTTCTTTATTTGCCGGACCTCATCAATTAACCCTTGTTGATACAAAAAATTGTCAATTCACTGATAGTTTTTTTGTAGATACTCCTGACCCAACTGAGGTTAGTTTTAATCCTGATATAATTACGGTGAAATTAGGAGATGAAAGTCAAAAATTACAACCTATCGTCAATCATTCCACTCCAATTGCATTTTTTAATTGGAGTCCTGAAGAACTACTCACCGAACCCAATTCATTAACTCCTGGAATTGCTGCTACCGAAAATCAAATTTTTACCCTAGAAGTAGCCGATGTTAATGGATGCACCGATAAGGCTTCTGTATCAGTAGTTATTGATAAAAATAGATTGGTGTATATCCCCAATGTATTTTCTCCCAATAATGATGGAGTAAATGACCTTTTTGTATTGCATGCCTGTACTGGTGTTCAATCTATTAATTCTATCAAGATATTTGATAGGTGGGGAAAAATGGTCGCCTATAAAAATGAAACCATTTCACCGAATTGTCAAGAAGGTATTCCATTATGGGATGGCAGTCAAGCAGATGTAGGAACTTATGTATATTCAGTAGAAGTATTATTTCAAGATAATTTTGTACTCAACTTTCGGGGTGAGGTTGCATTAATAAGATAGCATTCACTAGTACTAAAGGCTACTTGTATATTTTTTCCCTTCGGGAAAAAATAATGATATTAATAGAGGATGGTTATACTTCCTGATTGTTGAATTTCTTCTTCATTGCAGGTGTATCGCATTTGAAAAGTAACTACTCCTGGGCTCATTAACACTCCTTTATAGTATCCGTCCCATTGTTCAAAAGGATTGTTAGTTTTAAAGAGGATATTCCCCCAACGATCAGTAATCAGTAGTTCTTGAAAATCAGGTAATGCATAAGGATTGCTGATACCTATTTGATCATTTAGTCCATCTCCATTAGGGGTAAATGCAGAGGGCATAAATCCTTGTCCACAATCTAGGGATTTAGGGTCAACTACATTAATTATGATTTCATCTGTGGCTATACAGCTTCCTCGATCATCTGAAATTTGAACGGTATAAGTTTGAAACCCCGGATCTGAAGGAGAAATTAGGGGTTCTAGCAAAACGGGCGAATTCAAATCAACAGATGGACTCCATAAAACTCTCGTGCCGCACGTTTTATACATCGAAATAGAGACTTGTTCTCCTAAAAAAATCAACGTGTCTGAGGTGGCAATTTGATCGGGATACAAGGATAGTGTTTCTATTTCTCTCAAATCAAATGCTCGGTTAAAAAATTTTAGTTCATCTATCAATCCCTTAAAACGTTGGCTATTGGCTACTAAGCAAAGGGACCCTCCTAAAAAAATATCCGATTCATCGGTCAAATCAATAGCGGTACCCGTAGCATCTTCATCAATAGGTTTTTCATTAAGGTATAGTTTGACCACATTTTCCTTTCTAACCAAAACCAAATGATGCCAACAATCTCCTGCAGTTAAACTTGAATTAAGTCTTACTCGTTTACTCGCATTTTCTGTCATAATTACATTGATGGCATTCAAATCAGGATCATATTTGATATCCAAAGTTTTGTTTCCACTGCAGTCCATGGTACTTTTGGAAAAGAGATATTGACTCGTTCCCGAATTGCTCAATGGCCTAAAATAAAAACTAAGAGTAAAATCATTTTTATTGAATGCTTCCGCAAAGGAGCCTCCAAATTGGATTTCATTATTATTTCCATCTAGAGCAATACTTTCTATTAATGGTCCACAATCATAATTTATCGTCCCAACCGCCATTCCCAAATTAGCAGAATTGCCCACCGCATCATTTAAGTTGGCATCAAAATTATAATAAGCCACCAGGTTAGGGCTAATTTGCCCCTTCATGCTAAAGAAAGACAGACTAAATCCAATTAAAGTAACTAATGATTTCATTTTGGCTTGGTTATAAACATCTAACGACAGGCTAAAATACTTTATTTTAAATTATAGCATCTTCAAAACATCGGACTACATTATTAGCAAAATAATTACCTTTGGGGCGGTTTAAATTGACTTCCAAATGCCATTAGATCAAGTAGATGTTGACCGTTTAGGAAGTGGTCAACAAGAAAAGGAAATGTCTTTTTTAGAACACCTTGAGGAATTGAGGTGGCATATTATCCGATCGTTGATTGCTATTGTCCTTTTTGGAATTGGCTTATTTTTTGTTCAAGACTGGTTTTTCGAGCAAGTTATATTTGGTCCCACCAATCCCGATTTCTTATCATACACAGCTATATGTGATTTTTCTAATTTTATAGGTTTAGGGGATCGGATGTGTTTTGAACCTCCAATCTTTAAGAAGCAAGCTATTGGCTTTGGAGAATCTTTTATAACGAGTATAAAAGTTTCATTTATCGCTGGTTTCATTTTGGCTTTTCCCTATGTTTTTTGGGAAATTTGGCGATTTGTCAGTCCAGGTCTATATAAAAAGGAACAACAAGCGACAAGAGGTATTGTGTTCATCTGCTCCTTTTTATTTCTTACAGGAGTCCTTTTTGGATATTTCGTTATTGCCCCTTTTGCGGTCAATTTCTTGGCGGGCTACACTATCCCTGGGGTTGAAAATTCTCCTACTCTCAATTCTTTCATCACTTATATGTTGATGTTTACCGCCCCCGCGGGATTAATATTTGAGCTTCCTATCGTGGTATATTTTCTTTCCAAGGTAGGTTTGTTAACCCCTGCTACCATGAGGGCATACAGAAGACATGCCATTATTGGAATTTTGGTGCTTTCAGCTTTAATTACCCCCCCTGATGTAGTCACCCAATTTTTAATTGGAATACCTTTATTCATTCTTTATGAGATCAGTATTTTCGTATCTGCGAGAGTAGAGGCACAAGAAGCTGATGAGGATTAAACTAATTTAATGGAACGAATTTCTTCTAATTCAACCTTAATCTTTAAAATATTTTTTCCGTCTTTCTGGACGGTATTCTTTGGTGCTTTCACCATAGCGATTCTTTTTAACCCCATTCCTATGTTTATGGGTTGGCCTCAATTGACTACCAGAATTATTTTTGTCTTACTTTATCTCATCGGAGTGGTTGTTATCTACTTCACCATATTTCAATTAAAAAGAGTAGAATTATCTTCTAGTCAGTTATACCTGACCAACTACGTTAAGCATTTCCAATATTCCATAGAGGATATTGAATCCATTCAGGTGAATAACTATTTTTTGTTTTCACTTGGTACGCTTCGCTTAAAAAGTAAAGGGGCATTTGGTCGTGAAATTAGATTTATTGTTGACCGTTACCGATTGAAAAATTTTCTCGAATCTAATCCCTCTTCAGCAACTCTTTTACAAGTAGAAGGATTATAACCTATTTGGGAACGAATCTGGCAAAAGGGCATATCATCTCTTCCATAGAAATCCCACCATGTTGGTACGTATCAGAATAAAGTTGTTTTATTCTGTTAAAATTATTGGGATATAGAAAGAATTTGTCCTCTAGAGCAAATACGTAAGAAGAAGAGAGGTTAAGCGATGGCAGACCAACAGAAGAAGGATTTTTGATAGCAAAAACATCCTTAGGTTCAAATGAAAGATTTTTTCCTGATTTGTATCTCAAGTTATTCGTAGTATCTTTTTCTGCCTTGATTGAAGTAGGTGTTTTCACCTTAATCGTACCATGGTCGGTGGAAATGATTAATTGAATATCTTTTTCGGCAATTCTTTTCAAGGATTTCCACAATGGGGAGTTAACAAACCAATTTTTAACCAACTCTCTATAGGATTGATCATTATTAGCCAATTGCTTAACGAAATCCATTTCTGTGCCAGCATGCGAAAGCATGTCTATGAAGTTGTATACTATAACAACAAAATCCTTCTGGACCATATTCACCATTTTTTGTTCCAGAGAATTTGCCGCCTCCGCATTGGTTACTTTAAAGTATTCCATTTTTATAGGTTGTCGAATATGCCTTTTCAATTGTTCCTCTAAAAAGAAAGCTTCAAAGTCATTTTTACCACCCTCTTCGGTATCATTTTTCCATTTATCCTTGTATTTTTTTTCAATTTCCGCTGGTAGTAGGCCTGAAAAAATGGCATTTCTACTAAATTGGGTGGTTGTTGGAAGGATGCTGAAGAAGCTATCGGATTCTTCTTCTTTGAAAACCTCCCCAATTACTGGTTCTATAGCCATCCAATGATCCAGCCTTAGATTATCCATCAATAAAAATACAGTTGGTCTATCTTGATTAACCAAATGAGGGAACACTTTTTTCTTTAGTAAATGATGAGAGAGTAATGGGCCCGTGCCATCTCTCAACCAGGCTTCATAATTTTGAGCTATATATTTAGAAAAAGCTTGATTGGCCGTAGCTTTTTGATTAATCAAGTTATCCATGAATACTTGATTATCATTCTGAAACATTTTGAGTTCCCAACTAATAAATTTTTTATAGATTTCTACCCATTGTTCGTGGTTGGGATCCTCGTATATATCCGACAGGATTTGTTGGTGTTCTTTGGTATAACCGATATTGGTATCCTGTTGAACAAAAGCCTTTTTATTGAGCAATCCAGCTACTGAAGCATAGACTTGCTGGCTCACCACTGGCTTGAGTAAATAGGCTTGAGTATCTTTGCCGAAGGCGCTTTTCATTACCTCATCGCTTTCATTTTTGGTAACCATGATGGTCTTGAGGTTGGGTCTAAATTTATTTAAAGACTCCATGACTTCCAGACCGGTCATACCGGGCATAGATTCATCTAAAATAACCAACTCAATTTCAGGTCGCTCTTTGCAAATATCTAGTGCATCATGTCCATTGGAAGCAGTTATGACTTCGTATCCTCTAGAGTCGAGAAACATGATATGTGGTTTCAAATATTCAATTTCATCATCTACCCAGAGAATAAGTGGTTTAGCCATAATTAATCTATTTTTTGTAGTGTTGTAAAACTCAAACAGTAAATTAGTCCAAAAAGATGACCAATCGGTATTTTTGTAAAAAATAGGGATTATGCATAAGGTGAAAATTGTAAACGACCCTGTATATGGATTTATTTCAATTCCCTATGGTTTGATTTTTGATTTAGTGGAACATCCATTTTTTCAACGGTTAAGAAGAATCAAACAAACTAGTTTGTCGCACTACGTCTACCCCGGTGCACTGCATACTAGGTTTCATCATGCTTTAGGTGCTTATCACTTGATGTCCCAAGCTTTAATGAGTTTGGAGCAAAA
>CALAZP010000099.1 GCA_937926355.1 uncultured Saprospirales bacterium | reverse complement strand
TATAACCCTTTTGGTGGATCCTTGACAAGCATTCAGATAAGGTCCCTTTAATTAAAAAAGCCTTTTCTCTGTGGCTATCAGGGATTTGAGAAAGTTGATTACTTAAAACAAATACTGGTTTGTCGTAAGGCCAATCGACATCAAACCCCAAAACTGTTTCAAAAGTAATTCGGCCCATTACTAAGGCATCCATTCTGTTGTAAAATTCGAAATATCCCATGTCATCATGATTGGGATTAGGGATTTGATCCAACCAATCTAATCCACCATCCCTATCCGCTATATAACCATCCAAGCTAGTGGCTATAAATACATGATTTTTCATCTTTTGATATTAAACCTTAAATTTATTTGTCGTAAAAAAAAGTTATTAGTTGTCCTATTTGACATTAATCGCCCGTCCTCACGATATCCGTTACGATGGTATTGAAATTATATAGATATACCTTCTCAACATTTCTTAATTCTAATCTAGCAATAACTAATTTCATTCATGGTATTTGATTCAATGATCCATCACGAATTCTGCTACTGGTATAAAGGTTATGATGGAATTTTATTCAAAGCTATTGAATAAGATTAAGAGGAGATGACAATTAGTATTTTCTTTTAAATGTTTCTCCATTAAAGGTGTAAACTGCCCCTGGTGATTCACCCGCAAATAATAGTTGACCTGCTTTAGTTTTATATATTGTCCATATATTTTAACTCCTCACCCCTTCATCATAGGAGAAATTCTCAAGTTGATTAGTTTTTGGACAGTACATCCAAATTCCAGAATAAACAGTACCAAACCACATATTACCGTCGGTATCTTCAGCTATCGAAAAAGCTCTGTGAAGGGTATTTCTAGTTGTATCGCCTTCGTCTAGCGCATGTTTTTTAGTAAAGTTTTCTACCTGACCATTTCGATAGGTAAATATGCCAGCACCATTATCAGCCATCCATAGCGTTCCTTTACTATCTATAAAAATACCCCTTATACCCATTTGGCGTTCATCATTTTGCCTCCCCATTTCCTCTAGACCAATAGAAATAAATTGATGGTTTTTATACCCATAAACTTTATTCATAGTTGCCAACCAAATAGTGCTATCCTTGCTTAAAATAGCTTTTGAAGAAGGTAAGTGTAAGAATTTATTAAAATCGCGTTTAGGAATAGGTAAAGGATGAAAAATATTAGCTTTTCTACTAATTGAATACAATCCAGGTTGAATGAAAGCTGTATCCGAGGGATTTAGACCTCGTTGAAACCAGAGTCCATCAGCATCCTTGATACTTTCTATTTTTTCTTCCAAAAAATTTTCACCATCGTATTTAAAAGCCCGAAATCCATTCTCAATCCAGATTATTCCACTATCATTTTTATGAATATTACCAGTAATTTCTAACCCATCAGTTTCAGAAAAATAGTGCCAATATTTTCCGTCGAATTTGGCCACATAATCCGGACGAGAAAACCAGAAGTTACCTTGGTTATCTTCTAAAATATCTCTTATGCCTCTAGTCTTTTTTAACCAAAGATTGGTATCGATTTGGCTTGTACAAAATGAATTGGTTGAAATTACTTGTTGATCACTTTCAAAATCTCTAAATGCTATAGAACTTGATAGCAAGAATGGTAGAGGGATTAATAAGTACCATCCTACCAGATTAGGCCATTTTGCCTTACTGTTTACTTGGTAATTGACCATTTTAATTAGATTCTCCCACAAAATATTGCAAAATTACTCAACTTGATTTGTAATTGTATTTGAAATTAAACTCTAAAGCTATTGCCATTCTTCCCTTATTTAGAAATCAACTTAATTAAGTTATTTACTATTCCCTTTAAAGATGAGTACATTTTTTGTTAGCGAATCTTCATTTTTTAGCAAATTTTTGATATCCTATGTTCCATGCAATTATATTTTTTTAACCACAAACCTTATCAAGCACACTTGAATTGGAGACTATCTTTTTATTGGATAAAACTAAATATTCTTTGAGAAAATGTGCCTAGCTTAATGTCAAGAAACTAAATTTTAAGTCTGCGAAGTTTATTATTTAATTAAAATCATTTTTATAACTACATCATATTCTTCTTTTTCTCCCCAACCAAATAAATCGTGCATTTCAACTTGATAGAAGATATCGAAATATTTAT
>CALAZP010000098.1 GCA_937926355.1 uncultured Saprospirales bacterium | reverse complement strand
AAATCAACAGTAAGGGTGGAAAAAATAACAGAGGCAGGTTTTAATCCAAAATACTATTTACACACTTTACGGGATAGTGTCAAAAAGTGAAAATCTCCGAAAACAAATATCGAACTCCAGAAATCAATCCTTTCATTCAAGATATAACATTGACTAACAAAGATTTAAAAGAAATAAAAAAGGGACAGCTCTACAAAAATATCGAGCTATCCCGTAAGGTGATCCCGGGAGGATTCGAACCCCCAACCCTCAGAGCCGAAATCTGATATTCTATCCAGTTGAACTACGGGACCAAAAGACGGTCAAAAATAATAAAAAACACGTAATGATTTAGTCTTTTCCAAGACCGCTTTTAAGTAAACTTGGGAAGTAAAATAATATTGATAATAAAGAATTTCATTACCATTATCTGCTATTCTTTTACAAATTTCTTGGTGATAATAAAATGAGTATCTTTTTGAAATATTTTAAGATAGTACAATCCTTTGGGAAGGGAAGCTACATTTAGTCGATGGTCATTAAATTTCTGTATTTGTTGTATTTGACCCATACTGTTATAAAGCTCCAGTTTAGTTAATGGATATGAGGATTTTAAATAAATCATATCGGTAACTGGATTTGGAAATAGTTCTATTTTATAATCGCTTTCAACCAAATGAGTACTGGTTAAATTATCATTTAATGTAGCAGGCAAACTACCATCGGGAAAGATATCTTCAAAAGTAATTGCACCTGATTTAACAAGATTAAATAAATCCTTTAAAAAATCTTCTTCAGTCATGTCAAAATTGTGCAAAAATAACTTGTCTAGATCAGGAACATAAACAACTTCATTTGGTAAAAAATCCCTGAAAGCTTCTGAGTTAGAAGGGACTCTTTGAAAATCAAAATAAAAATCAAGTAAAACATATTTCCAAGAGGTTAATTTAGCCATATATGCAGCAGCTAAAAACCCCCAGTGAAATTTAGTTAAATATCCATAAGGTTCTACATAAACCATCCTATTTGCAAATTCCTCAGCAGTGAGGCTATTATCTGATTTAATTTCATCAATACTTTGACGGACTGCATCAAGGGTGTAAGGAAATTGGTACCCTAATATTTCTGGGAGAATGGATGCAAAACTTTCTATCCACCATCTTGATATGGCATTGGGAGAACGTTCCCCATAACCATTTTCTTCCCCGTTCCAACGAATAGGGATTACGGGGTCGTATAATTGATTCTGAACAACATGATTATATTCATGTGCTATGGACGAATAAATTTCTTTTCTCGCCACTAATTTTTTTTCTTCGTCAGACGGAATATTAAATATATGATCACTTACACCATTCCAAAATCCTAGATTAAATACTAGATAATTTCGTTTTCTATTATTTTTTGTCAAGTAATTAAAACATATACCTCCGCATTCTTCTGCTTTTAAATGATTTACCTCTTGTTCACCTTTTATATCACGATTTATTACATCTAAGACTCCCTTATTTATTCTATTATTACCTGGAGAAACTGGTTTAAAATAAATGCCATCGATGTCAACGTAAGAAAAAGAATAAATGTCTTCGATACCAAATGCATTCCACTCATCTTGCGTAAAGACCAATGGTAAGTTATTTTGATATTTATTGCTGAGACTTGTTTTCAAACTTGAATTGGTTATCTCAAATCTTTGCGGATTATTCGCTACTTCCCAGGTCAAAGGATCAACTACTTCAGTTCCACTAATAAAATGCGTCTCAAATTTCCCTAGTTTATCTCCTAGATCCTCAATTAAATTTTTAATATTATTAATTTCAACGTCCCAATCCCACCAATCTCCTAAAACCGGCAATTCACTGCCTTGAGGTATGTGCAGAAAAACCCATTGTTCACCATCTTGAACATAGTTTCTATTCATCTGCTCATGTTGGGTTTTTATAGGATTATCTAAAATATAATTGCTTTTTTTATTCCCATACCAACCTTTAATTGAACCATAGCCGTATGGCTTTTCAGAAGGGTAAAAAACTTCTATGGTTTCTGGATTAGTTTGAGCTTCCATCTTAAAAATAGAAACAGATAAAATCAATATAGAGAAAACTATTCTAAGCATATTTTTTACAAATATTTGCAATTAAAAATATAAATATAAAAAATTAATTATTAAGGTTTTATTTTAAATCAAATTACCTTTTAGTACCGTGGATGCCTGAATGCAACTTGTCCGCCCCCCCCTCCATCTAATTTCACCAGTATTTTAATCGCTTAAGGTATAATAATAAGAAGAATTAGGTAGAACAATCTATCCTTATATAATGCTGAAGAATCTTAATCTTAGTTTTATTTAGAAAAAGTTAATCTACCAACGTATCGAAGACCATTACTTTATTCCATAAATAACTATACTTTTCTACAAAAGCTTGATGAATAGGATGAGTCTGATAAATATCCTGGTCCTCTATACTATCGAAATACATGATTTCTGTTACCTGCCAATCATTAACGACCACCTCCCTCTCTAATGTGGAAGCCGGCTCCCCTATTAAGAGTTTCTTCACTTCTTTTATAGGTTCTAAGGTTTTTAATCCTTCTTTTAATTTTAATATATCCGCTGATGAATCTGGATTTTTTAACCAAAAAAATACATGGTGAACTACTTGTTGTTTTTTCATTGTCGATCGTGTGGAGTTTTTAAAGCTCAAAAATGGCAAAAAGGAGCCAATTCCAAGGAAAGCTCTTCTACTAAATATTTTCATGATTAAAATTTTTAATTATTACTCCCACCATGAGGTAGTGTTAGTGTATTCAATTTTTTCAATTTTTTCTCCAATTATTGGAATTTGAACAGATAGTCCTCTTTCCTTTCCATACTTCATTACCATTTTAGCAGGTTCATTCCAATCGTGCATAGCTAATTTAAAAGCCCCCCAATGTATTGGAATCACCTTTTTGGCCCTCACATCTATCCCCGCCTGAACGGTCTGGTCAGGAAACATATGGACGTCTGGCCACATTTTATTGTATTGTCCACATTCCATTAATGCCATGTCAAATGGTCCATACTTTTCTCCTATATGCTGGAAATGTATATCATATCCGCTATCTCCACTGAAAAATAAGGACATAGCATCTGATTTTAATACCCAAGAAACCCAAAGGGTACTTTGTCTATTGTTTAACTTCCTTCCAGAAAAATGCCTAGCTGGTGTACATGCAACCTCCAATCCCTCTAGATTAATTTCATCCCACCAATTCATTTCAATAATATCATCTGCCGACACTCCCCACCTCATCAAATGACTGCCCACCCCCAAGGGTACCACGAAACTATTGACTTTATCTTTTAAACTTTGAATACTTCCAAAATCCAAATGATCGTAATGATCGTGCGAAATAAATACATAATCTATTTTTGGAAGTTCTTCCACCTCAATAGGCAATTCCTTATTGAACCTTGAACCTCCCATCCAAGAAAACGGAGATGGTGTATCTCCCAACATGGGATCAATTAAAATTTTCAACCCCCCCATTTTAACTAAAAAAGCAGAGTGTCCAAACCAATAAAGACAAGGATTGGAAGAATCTAAATGGATACGTTGAATGGGAATTTCCCGATCGGGGATGGTGTGCTTGGCATCATTGGTAAAATATTTATAAGCCATTTGAAATGAAGCTTTCCAGCCAAGGTCTAAATTTATCTTTTTTGTGTTTACAAATTTCCCGTCTCTATAATTATCCAATGATTCAAATCTTAATTGAGCCTCCTCTCCTACTTCTCCACCAAATGCTATATGGTATTTATTTACCAAAACATACAAAATGGAAAAACCACCTATCAAAATCATTAAAACAATTGTTATCATTTTGATTATTCTCATTTTCTGGATGTATTGATGGCACTACATTATTAATTCCGAAATCAACTGATTTTTTAGCGAACTCACAGCATTAAGTTCATTTTTAAGTACCGTACGGATCTCAGGAATCAGCTCAATTCCATTCAACTTCCTTAGAAATGCCACTTGGGTGAAATAGTTTAACGTAGCAAATTCATTTGCGAAGAATACCTGTACCCTTTCCCTCTCTAAAAAAGTTGAAGGGCATTTTTCAATGGCTTTTTTCAAGAAATATCCTTGATTAAAAGTTAGCAATTCTAGTATTTCTTCTACATATTCAGACCATTGGTCTTGCTCCAAATTATTAATGATGAAATAATTATAACGCTCTTCTTCGAAGCCCATCATTTTTTGGATTAATCTCCGATTTAAAAGATCTTTCGTTTTGGTCTTTACGCTTTCTCTCAAATCATTATGGACCAAGTGCCATAAAGTATAACAAGAATATAGCCCTCCATCAACTACAATATCTCGTACCTCTTTAATCGTTGCTCCAGTGAATCCATCTAATTCCGAATGACGCGTATTAGTAATTAAGGCTTCTTTTTCAAAAAATCCTAAGGGAGATTCCTCATCTGCCAACAAATCATTTAGTTTGCCATAATCCACTGATGTAAATGGAATATGGTCCAATTTGGTCAAACCTTTTCCCGTAAGGGTATCTAATTGGACAAATTGGCCGAGCAAATCAAACTGAATCAAAACTTCAATATCGTAGCATCTTTCATCTTCGCAAACTGGTGTTTTAATATGAGCGATATAATAATCGGGAACTTGGTTAGAATCTACCAACATCCGCCAATTTACCTCTAGGTTAGATGGAATATTTTCGGGATGAATACCACCAAACCAAGACCAATAAAATATAAGAATCAACAATAGCGAACTCATCCCCTATTCCTTAATGTCCATGAGTGTTCCCCCTAAATTATAATTTTGAATTCTTGGCAGATTAGGATTTCCCACCCCATCTAACATTTTCAATTCTAATGCTGAAAAATAATTTTGATAAAGGCCTCTAGGTGTCGTTTCCTTTTCTTTGCAAACTGCCGCAGCCATTCCAATCACCTCACCCATCATTCCACAGGTTCTCATTAATCTGACTGAACCAAGGGCAACATGAGATACACTTATATCTCTTCCAGCCATCATCAGATTATCAATATTCTTGGAGTAAAGGCACCTAAAAGGGATAGGATAGGGATATATAGCGATATGTTTGGCTATAGATCTAAAAGCCTCTCCGTTGAAGTCCTTTTCGTTATTTTTATCTGGATAATGAAGGTCAATAGTCCAAGATGTAGAAGCCGTACCATCAGGAAGAAAATTTTGCCCTGTAAGGTCGTTTTCCGTCAAAATATAATCACCTATTAGTCTCCTGGATTCTCTTTTACCACCAATATAAGCCACCCATTTCAGGCGCTCATTAGCAAAATGTTCCTGCTTTGAATGGTAATTTTTTAAATAAGACCAATTGGAAAAGACTACCAATAAGCCATAGTCTCTAATATATTCAGCTTCCTGAATCATATCTTTACCCATACCGGTTTCCCAATCCCAATCGCCTCTGGTTATGGTATAGGAAGTTTGATCATCCATTGGTAAACCCCAATCAATATCGGGAAAAGATTCTGCATGTGGAGATGTTTCGGCAAACCATTGAACAGATATGCCCATAGTTAGATTATCAGCCGTATCCGGAGCAGTAGGTTCATTAAAAGTGGCCTTATTTTCACGTCCCATCATATACTCAGCTCCAGCTAAATAACCTATAGTTCCATCACCTGTGCAGTCAGCAAATAAAGGAGCATTAAAAATGATTCGATCACCAGTCTCCAAATTTTCTGCAATCACTTTTTGAATACGATTGCCATTCATCACCACTTCATTGGCATGGTGATTTAGGAATAACGAAATATTCGGTTCATTCAAGACTGCTTCTAATTTTTTATCGTCTTCATAATATTCTTTTGGTTG
>CALAZP010000097.1 GCA_937926355.1 uncultured Saprospirales bacterium | reverse complement strand
ATGCCAGAAAGGGTAAGCTTCCCTTCGCGTATATGGGCCAGTAGGTTATAATCATTAGCATCGTTGTAAATGACAGATTGACGAAGAGTGGGCAATTGAGGAGCTACTTTATCCTGATACATCGTTCTAAACCAATCTATGGCTGAGCCGAGAGGAGCGTCAAAAGAGGTAGAGTTGGGGAAGGGAATTTTAGAAAATTGGGCGAGATCCCAAATGTAATCTCGATGGGCTTTGGGGTGATCAAACGATTGAAATCCAGTAGTAATGGTACCCAATTCTTGGCCAATGGATTGCAGAAGTTCAGGGGTATGAGGAGCTATTTTAGCCACTACTGTCCCTGAAACCCAGGTGTAAAGTTTGACTATTCGGTTGCCTAATTCAGTATAGTGAGCACCTAGCTGATTGGGAATTAATCGATGGGTGGCTACTTGTAAAGGCAGGCTATTGAGTCGATGGAGTAATCGATCTTGAAACTCATTCCACTCTAGCTCGGGATTTGGCGCAGATACTTTGAGTAAATAGGAATTTTGATGGGTGTCTGTAAATTGGAAATTCAAATCTACCTCTCCCGGAAGGGGGGTGATTTGCCCATGAAGTTGGTAAGAGGATTGCAGTAAGGATAATAAATCATCTGATTTCATAGTCGGTCTTTCATTCTGCTGGTAAATTACCAAAAAATAAAAAACGGTTAAACCTTTCGATTTAACCGTTTCTAAAAATTAATAGGATGCTACCTATTCTGTCACCTCAGTTGGTGTAGGTGTAGGTTTTCTAAAAGCTACGACTCCGTCAAAAATATCCAGAATAATTTTGGAGTTGGGTTGAATTTTACCCATTAAAATTTCTCGGGAGAGGGCTTTCAATACCTTTTTATTGATCAACCTTTTGAGTGGTCTTGCACCGAATTCTGGATGGTATCCTTCTTCTGCCAACCAATCCATTGCCTCAGGAGAAACCTCTATTTCTATATTTTGCTTAGCCAGTTTAGCTTTGACATCTGCCAATTGAATAGTGACAATTTTTCTGATGTCTTTTTTAGATAAAGGATTGAACATGATCGTTTCGTCAATTCTGTTTAAAAACTCAGGTCTAACCGAGTTTTTCAAAATTTCGAAAACAGCATTTTTGGTTTGTTCGACAATTTCATCTTTATTCTCATCTGTAATCCCTTGGAAATTTTGTCTGATTAAATCAGCACCCATATTGGAAGTCATGATGATGATGGTATTTCTGAAATTCGCTACTCTACCTTTATTATCTGTCAATCTTCCATCGTCTAAGACTTGTAATAGCACATTGAAAACATCTGGGTGTGCTTTTTCAATTTCATCCAATAGAACCACAGAATAGGGTTTGCGTCTAACCGCTTCAGTTAATTGTCCTCCTTCGTCGTATCCCACATAGCCTGGAGGCGCACCCACCAATCTGGCTGCAGTATGTTTTTCCTGATATTCACTCATATCAATTCTCGTCATCAGGCTTTCATCTCCGAATAGATATTCTGCAAGAGCTTTGGCCAATTCTGTCTTACCTACTCCTGTTGTTCCGAGGAAAAGGAAAGAACCTACTGGGCGATTTTCATTAGAAAGACCAGTTCTGCTGAGTCTAATAGCATCAGCTACAGCTTCAACTGCTTCTTCTTGACCGATAATTCTATGATGAAGGTCATCTTCAAGGTGAAGTAATTTCTCTCTTTCACTTTGCAGCATTTTGGTAACAGGTACGCCGGTCCATTTGCTGACAATTTCTGCAATATCTTCAGCCAATACCTCTTCCTTTAGAAGTTGCTTTTCGCTTTCTTGGAGGACTTTCAATTGATTAGAATATTTTTCCAGTTGCGCCTGAACTTCAGGAATTTTCCCATATCTGATTTCAGCTGCTTTTGTAAAATCTCCTTCTCTTTCAGCTTTAGAGCTTTGTAGGTTCAAATATTCAATTTCTTCTTTAGCTTTCTGGACGTTCAAGACAATGTCCCTTTCACTTTCCCATCTGGCACGTAGTGCATTTCGCTGTTGTTCCAGATTGGCCAATTCTTCTGAAATTTTGGCTGCTTTGTCCTTATCTTTTTCTCGAATCATTGCTTCCTTCTCAATTTCAAGATGTCTGATCTTGCGTTCCATTTCATCCAATTCCTCGGGCATAGAATTCATTTCTAACCGCAGCTTAGCTGCTGCTTCATCAATCAAGTCAATAGCCTTGTCCGGTAGAAACCTATCGGTAATATATCGTGATGAAAGTTGAACTGCTGCTACGATGGCTTCATCCTTGATATTGATTTTATGGTGCGTTTCGTACCTTTCCTTAAGACCTCTAAGTATGGATATGGCGTCTTCTTCACCGGGTTCTTCTACCATGACCTTTTGGAACCTACGCTCTAAGGCTTTGTCTTTTTCGAAATATTTCTGGTATTCCGAGAGGGTAGTTGCGCCAATAGTTCTAAGATCTCCTCTTGCTAATGCTGGTTTGAGGATATTAGCTGCATCCATAGCTCCTTGGGTCTTTCCGGCTCCAATTAAAGTATGGATTTCATCAATAAACAATAAGATTTGGCCATCAGCTTGAGTGACCTCATTGATAACTGATTTGAGTCTTTCTTCAAATTCGCCTTGGTATTTGGCACCAGCAATTAAGGCACCCATATCGAGTGCAAAAATTTCTTTTTCTCGTAAGTCTTCTGGCACATCACCACTAATGATCCTGTGTGCGAGGCCTTCTACAATAGCTGTTTTTCCTACTCCAGGTTCCCCAATAAGGATAGGATTATTTTTACTTCTTCTCGCTAGAATATGCAGTACCCTTCTGATTTCTTCGTCTCTTCCAATAACGGGATCTAATTTTCCATTTTTGGCCTTATCGTTCAGGTTGATGGCGTATTTGTTTAAGGCATTGTAGGTATTTTCAGCACTTTGTGAAGTCACTTTATTTCCTTTTCTTAAATCTTCAATCGCTGCTTTAAAGGATTTGGAAGTTAGTCCAGCATCTTTAAGTAGCGTTGCTACATCGGAAGGCACTTCAATAAGAGCTAAAAGTAAATGTTCAATAGTAACAAATTCATCACCCATGGATTTGAGATAACCATTGGCTTTATTAAATACCTCTGAAAGAGATCTGGATAAAAACGGCTGCCCACCGCTTACTACAGGGTATCCATCGACCATTTTGTTGACCACTTGATGGATAGCATCCGGAGAGGCACCACACTTTTTGATTAAAAATGCAGTAATCGTATCGTCTGTCTGCAAAATCCCTTGAAGCAAATGTCCCGGTTCTAAGGATTGATGTCCTTTTTCCACTGCTATTTGCTGCATCGCTTGGACGCTCTCCTGAGCCTTTACAGTAAATTGGTTAAAATTCATGATTTCATCGATTTAGTTAAATCGTATTAATCAATCTCTGTTCCAAATGAATATTTAATGTCAAAGTGGCCGATATGAATAATTAATAGCGACAGTTTGTCGTATTTTTTAAAAAATAATATGACTTTTTGTCTATTGGAAACTTTAATTCCATTCCTTATGTTAAATTAATGTAAATTTACGGTAAACTAAAAGTTAAGCAGAATGAAAAATGTAATATATTCAGAAGAGCAAAAGGGCAGAAACATGGGGCTTTTTTTCCTTTTAGGTGTTATTTTGATTTTAGCCACCAGTAGAATGGTTAATGATTTGGTAACCAGTAAGGAGTTAACAGAATCATTCCCACTATGGGCTTATGGCTTGGTTATTACCTCTTTAGTGGCAGGTATTATTTATTTCTGGAAGGTTAAACTAACCATTAAAGTAGGAGAGAAATCTATCAAGGCCAAATATTTTCCAAATTCCTTAGGTAAACGAAAAATTAAATTGGAAGAGATTGATCATTTTAAGGTGATGGATCAGCAAGTTTTATCGAAAGTGAATGGTTGGAGGATACGATTTACAGGTGATGAAGAGACCTTTGCATTAAAAAGCAAATCTGGAATTTGGTTAGATTTAAAAGATGGTCAAAAAGTTTTTATTGGAACTAGAAGGCCTGAAATTATTAGACAAGCGCTCGATCGAGCTGGGGTTGTTTGTGGATAAAACACAATAGATACCAATTTTTATTTTTGAATTTTCGAATTTGAATCTTATCTTATATAATCTTTAATTGACCATGAGGTGTTATACTGAAGTGAGCAGGTGTTGAGGAGATTGTTTTTATCATCAAACTAACAAAAGTTTAATTAATGAAGATTCATGAAATTAAGTTTGAGAAATCAAACAAAGCTGAATTTATTAAGGAATTGAGGAGTCGGGTAAATGAATATTTTTCCAAAAGGGGGATTTCTAGATTTGGTAATTGGAGCATGGTTACCAAGTCAGCGGTAATGATTGCGTTGTATTATATTCCTTATGGATTAATGGTAGGGGGTGTTTTTGAAAGTACTTGGGCAGTTTTTGCCTGTTGGATGTTTATGGCTGCGGGCATGTCTGGTATTGGGTTGTCTATCATGCACGATGCCAATCACGGGGCTTACTCCAAGCATAAGTGGATCAATACTGCGATGAGTTATTTATTGAATTTGATGGGGGGGAACGCCATCAATTGGAGGATTCAGCACAATGTATTGCATCATTCTTTCACTAATGTTCATGGAATGGATGAGGATATAGAGGTAGGTAAGATTTTGAGGTTTTCTCCTCAACAAGATTGGCACTGGTTTCACAAATTTCAGCATTGGTATGCCTGGTTTTTGTATGGTCTTTCTGTTCACCTTTGGGTAACAGTCAAGGATATTAGGCAATTAAAGAAATATAAAAAAGAGGATTTGTTTAAAACCCAGGGACTTTCTTTCAGAACTGCTCTTTGGGATGTCATACTCTCTAAATTAGTATACTATAGTTATATGGTAGTTATACCCATTGTGTTTGTTGATATTCCTTGGTACATGACCATTTTGTTCTTTTTCATCATGCTTTTTGCGGTTGGTATATTTCTTACTTTGATTTTTCAATCCGCGCATGTCATGGAGACGTCAGAATTTCCAGAACCTGATGCAGATGGTAAAATGGAAAATAGTTGGGCGATCCATCAATTGTTGACAACTACTAATTTTGCACCTAAGAGTAGGTTATTTTCTTGGTTTATCGGAGGATTGAATTATCAAATTGAGCATCATTTATTTCCCAATATTTGTCATGTTCACTACAAAAAGCTTTCCGCAATAGTCAAGAAAACTGCTGAAGAATTCAATTTGCCATATCACGTTCAACCTACCTTCTTTGATGCTATCAAGATTCATTGGGCAATGTTAAGGGGATTAGGTATGGCTAAGGTGAAGGCATAATAATTTTTAGATACAGTTGTAAAATTAATCTGGGTTGATTAGTTTTGCGCCCTGTTCGGGATGTAGCTCAGCCCGGTTAGAGTGCACGTCTGGGGGGCGTGAGGCCGGAGGTTCGAATCCTCTCATCCCGACTCTAAATTCTTCAAAAGTATAGGTTTAATAGGGGTTCTAGCAACCCCTATTTTTTTTAGTAACCCAATAGGTAACCCATTTTGATATTTTTACAAAACTATACATTGACATGATTTGTTTTTAAAGCATGAAAATACAGTTGCTTTTAAAACAAAATGAGGTAAATAATAATGGAGAAAATCCAATCTATATTAGGCTAAGGAAGACTAGTAAGCAAGGGATTCGGACTGAGTCTAGAATAAAGACAGAGATTTATATACATAGTAAGTATTTTAAGAATGGAGGTATTTCTTCTAGTTCTCCTAAATATGCCGAGTATACGAGTATTATATCCAACTCCTATAAAGAAATTTATAGAGTAATAGGAGAAATAAAAGAGGAAGGTTTAGAGCCTAATCCATCCT
>CALAZP010000096.1 GCA_937926355.1 uncultured Saprospirales bacterium | reverse complement strand
GTTATTTTGAGCAATTTACCACCTTTAGGGTTTCTATCCTAAAGCCTGTTTCAAATGAGTGAAGGGGATTTATTGGTATTTACAGATAGTGGGATTTACTGTCCACCTGCTGATGTTTTTATAGATCCGTGGAAACCAGTGCCTCGAGCATTGATTACTCATGGCCATGCCGATCACTCCCGTTGGGGACATCAGCAATATGTGTGTACAGATTCGGCCAAACCAGTTATTAAATACAGGTTAGGTAATATTCAAATTTCTAGTTTGCCGTACGGCGAGACCCTTAGGGTCAACGGAGTGGAATTCTCTTTTCATCCTGCTGGTCATATTGTAGGATCTGCTCAAATTAGAGTAGCCTACAAGGGGCAGATATGGGTAGCATCGGGGGATTACAAACCTCAAGATGATGGGGTCTCTGAACCTTTTGAATTGGTTCGCTGCCATGCTTTTATCACAGAATCAACTTTTGGTTTGCCGATATACCGATGGCAAAACCACCAATTGGTTTTTGAGCAAATCAATCAATGGTGGCGGGATAATCAATCAGCTGGTAAGGTAAGTATTATCAGTTCTTATGCCCTGGGGAAAGCACAGCGAATCATCAATGGGGTGGATGCCTCCATAGGGTCCATTTATACACACGGAGCGGTAGAAAACACAAATCAGGTGTTGCGCCGACAAGGCCTTCGAATTCAGCCTACCACTAAAGTGAGGGCTGAAATGAAAAAATCTAATTTTGAAGGGGCGTTGGTCGTAGCTACCCCTAATGCTATCCATTCATCTTGGATTAAAAAGTTTCAACCGTATTCATTAGCCATCACTTCTGGTTGGATGGCCTTAAGAGGGGCTAGAAGAAGGCGAGCTGCGGACCGCGGGTTCATCTTGAGTGACCATGCAGACTGGGAGGGATTGAATCAAGTAGTAGAGGGCACTGGTGCGGAAAAGGTTATTGTAACGCATGGCTATACGACAGTTTTTAGTAAATGGTTACAAGAAAAGGGTTTGGATGCCAGGACAGAGCAGACCGCTTATGAGGGCGAATTGGCGGAGATAGGAGAAGGTTCTGTAGATGAAAAAATGGAACAGGAATGAAACAGTTTGCCGAATTGGTCATACAGTTAGATCAAACCACCAAGACCAATGAGAAGGTTCAAGCTTTAGCGGGGTACTTCAAACAAGCGAAAGAGGAAGATCGACTTTGGACTATCGCAATACTATCTCATAAAAGGCCTAAAAGAACAGTAAAAGTTTCTCTTTTAAGAAGTTGGTCTGCTGAATTGGCGGGCCTTCCGGATTGGTTATTCGAAGAGTCCTATCATGTGGTAGGGGACCTGGCAGAAACGATAGGGTTACTTTTGCCGAAGGCGCAACAAAAAAAGAAGGAGCAGACATTATCCTACTGGATTCAGTGGATTAAGGACCTGGCGCCCCTTGACGAAGAAGAAAAAAAACGCGCCATATTGAGTGCGTGGGATCAATTAGATTTGGTGGAACGGTTTGTTTTCAACAAGTTAATCACGGGAGGTTTTCGATTAGGAGTGAGTCAAAAGTTGATGGTCCGTGCGCTTTCGATTCAAACCCAGATAGAGGAGAATACCCTGATGCATCGACTCATGGGGGATTGGACGCCTGATACGGTCAATTATCAACAGTTGGTTTTATCTCCTGATCCCAAGGAAAATATTTCCCAGCCCTATCCTTTTTTTTTGGCACATCCGCTAGAGGGACTGCCTTCGGATTTAGGCGATAAAGAGGATTGGCAGGTAGAGTATAAATGGGATGGTATTAGGGGTCAGATCATCCAAAGAGAGGGGCAAATTTTTGTTTGGTCTAGGGGCGAAGAATTAGTCACCCACCAGTTTCCCGAATTCGATATCCTCGCGGAGATCTTGCCAAACGGAACGGTATTGGATGGGGAGATTTTACCCTATAAAGAGGGCAAACCGCTGCCTTTTCAGGAACTACAAACCAGGATTGGACGCAAGCAAGTCAGTAACAGTTTGATGCAAAAAACACCGGTGGTTTTTTATGCTTATGATGTATTGGAATGGCATGGAACTGATTGTCGAGAGCGATCATTGCGCGAGCGGCGCCTGATATTGGAACAGTTGGTGGCAAACGTTAAGGAGGAAATTCCCCATCCATTGAAGCTTTCCCCGGAGGTTCATTTTGATGATTGGGAGGCTTTGATGCCCCTTCGAGAAAAGGCGCGCGATCAATGGAGTGAAGGACTGATGTTAAAGCGAAAAAATGGCCCATATCTCGCAGGCAGGAAAAAGGGCGATTGGTGGAAATGGAAAGTAGACCCACTTACTATAGATGCGGTGATGATTTATGCCCAGAGAGGTCATGGAAGACGAGCAAATCTCTATACCGATTATACTTTTGGAGTTTGGAAAGGGGATCAATTAATCCCGTTTGCCAAGGCCTATTCCGGATTGACTGATAATGAATTTAAAATCCTGACTGCTTGGATTCGCCAGAATACGTTGGAGCGATTCGGGCCAGTTAGGAGTGTGCGACCTTATTATGTCTTTGAAATCGCCTTTGAGGGAATTCAAAAATCATCGAGGCATAAAAGTGGCGTAGCGGTTAGATTTCCAAGAATCCTCAGGTGGCGAAAGGATAAAAAATTGACCGAAGCCAATACGTTAGCTGATTTAAAAGCCTTAATTCAGTAGGGTTAAAACCATAATTTTAATCAAGTCAGTGAGATTTTGTATATTTAGTAAAAAGATGCGAAGCATTATACTGCTACTTTTTTTGGGTTTGACAACCCTATCTAAAGCACAAAAGTGTATTTCTCAAGAACGTTTAGCAAGGAGAATTTCTTCGGATCCTGAACTTAATTATAAAATTCAGGATTCGGACCAGAAAATCCGACAATGGATCAATCGAAAGGAAAGGTTCAATGCTAAAAAGCAAGAAATAATCAATATTCCTGTGGTGGTTCATGTGATTTGGAATCAAAACCATCAAAATATTTCTG
>CALAZP010000095.1 GCA_937926355.1 uncultured Saprospirales bacterium | reverse complement strand
TGATGCCTGTAGCGAGCTTATTGAATATGAGGTTCAAATGCTGGGAGATACTATTGACGGCAATGCGCCTCAGCTCTCTGATTTACCCATTGGTTTGATTAGTTACGGCTATGAAGCTTCAGATGAATGTGGGAATTCTTCCAAATGCAGGAGTGCGATTAAGGTATTTCCTCCAGAGGGATATGATTATCCTGTGCTATTATGTCCGGGGTTAGATACGGTAGTTTTGAATGACCTGGGTACTGGAGTTTACGAGGCAGAAAACTTGATTATTGCGACTTTGGATAATCGGTGTATGGAGACTTTCCAAGTGAAGAAATCGGAATGGAATGCATTTGAAAGTCAGGTTAATTTTGAGTGTGAAGATTTGAGCGGAGTTCAGTTGCTCTCCGTGGAAGGGATAGACTGCGAGGGTTCCAAAGGATATTGTGCTGTTGAAATTATGGTTTTGGATACCATACCACCTTTTTTGACCTGCCCTCCGGCTCAATTTTTGACTTGTTTGGATGCCGCAGAGGATTTAGATATTACGGGCAGAGCTACCTTAACAGATGCTTGTTCAGCATCTATTTTGACTTTTAGTGATGTTACCAATATCAATGATTGTGGACTGGGGATAATCAACCGAATTTGGGAAGGTGGGGAAAATAATGGCCCTACAGGAAGTTGTGAACAAATCATTTCTATTGGAGCTGATGTGCCATTTTCCATAGTTTTTCCCAGGTCATATACCTTTTTTGGATGTAGAGATAGCAGTACTTTATCGCCGGAAAACCTGCCATCGAATTTTTCAGCACCTATTATCACCTCTGGTGTTTGCAGCGATTATACCATCTCTTACCAAGATTCTATTTTTCAAGACGATCAGTTTTGTTGGGTAGTTTTCAGGGAGTGGAGGGTTCAGGACCACTGCAGTTTTGAGTCGGCTGGAATTTTTGAGTGGATCCAATTGATTAGAGTTATTGATAATGAGGCGCCAGTAATTACCTGTCCGGACTCCATTTACATTCAATTGCCTTCAGATCAATGCGAGGCAGATGTGACATTACCTCTACCAGTTTGGGAAGAGGAATGTGTCGAACCTCTGGTGGAATTGTCAGGAGATTTGCAAGGGGAGTATGCACAAGAAAATGTAGCATCTGGGCAGTACGAATTACAGTATGCAGTAACAGATGGATGCGGAAATACTGCTTCTTGTTCATTCACCCTAACGGTAGCAGATGTGTCGGGTCCAGTGATGGAGTGTCCAACATCCCTTTCCTGGAGTTTGGAAGGTGATTTCACAGCTCAGCTCCGATACGAGGATTTAAATATCACTAATTTGACTGACAATTGTTTTCCAATTAGTGATCTTCAGTTTGGATTAACTTTCGATATCAATGACAGCATTCCTTCGACGGATAGTGTATTAAATATTGATTGTAATACTCCAGCTGAGAGTGAAATTCGTTTTTGGGCTGGGGATCCTTTAGGCCATTGGAATTCCTGTATGATTACTTTGACGGTTCCTAATAGCAACTGTGCTTATGAGGAGGAAACCAGGGCTTTACAACCTACGGTTTATCCCAATCCCGCTCGGGAGGTGATTTATTTTAATGCCCTTCGGGAAAAGGAGGGGCTCGCCAGATTAAGGATTCAAGATAAATTTGGAAGGGTGGTTCATACCCAATCGATTTTTTTAAATAAGGGAGAAAATCAGTGGGAGGTTTATACTGGTAGTTGGCCAAAGGGAATTTTGGTCTATCAACTTTTGGTGGATGGGCAATCATCGAGTGGTACAGTTTTAATTATCGAATGACCTTTTATGGCGAAGCACAATGAACTGGGTAAAAGGGGGGAAGAAATGGCCTTAACTTATCTATTGGATAAGGGATGGCAAATTGTAGCAACCAATTGGCGTTACAGTAGAGCAGAGATAGACCTTATTGGAAAAATTCAGAATCGCTTGGTTTTTGTAGAAGTTAAAACCCGCTCAGGAGCTACTTATGGGCCTCCTGAAGTATTTGTGAATGGCAAGAAAGAGAAGTTTATTTTTGAAGCTGCCAATGCTTTTATGGAAAATAAAGGGTACGAAGGTGAGGTTAGATTTGATATCATTTCAGTATTCCAGCAAGCTAAAAATTATTGGAAAATCACCCATTGGGAAGACGCTTTTTTCGCTGGGTTATAACAACAAAGTATTCCAATAATTAAACAGCTCCACTAGAGATGGGTCTTGTCTTAGAAAATCCATAACTGTACCCTTTTCTTCTAGGTATTGTTGATATTGATTGGCAAAAATTTCCCGCAATATCAATGGATAGCTATTTCCTGCATCCATGTATTGTTTGAGTCCATCCAAAGCATCGCTCCAACCTTTTAATCCACTTAATTGAGCTTGAACGAGGTAAATCAAAGTTGCTTTTTCATCTGGAGTTTGAAGCATGGCATTTTTAATATGTTTCCATTGTTTTCCTTCGGGAAAATAAGTTTGAAAAAAATGAATGATTTGTTCTCCTTGGGGATTAATGTTCAGAAAAGTTTGCTTCAAAGCAGCAGTAGTCACATCCATATGGATTAAATCAGGTAAAGCAGTCATAAGGGCATAATTTCTATTGGCCGTTTTGATTCTGTTTAGTGCTGCTTTTCTAGAAATTTCGGCCAATTGATATTTTTGCAGCTTCCATTCGCAGAGGGCCTTCAAACTATAGGCCATTCCCAGAAGGCTATCTCTTTCTAACGAAGGGGTATTTTGTAAGGCTTTTTTTACATTGGAGTAAGCTAGTTGATACCAATTGTCCGGATGATCTAAGGAGATATTTTGAGGATCAAATTGATTTTGTAATTCTATACTCGCTGCCTTGGAGAAATGGTCTTGAGCATTTTGAAGTTCTTTAAACCCTCCACAGGCAGTTAGGAGTAAAAAGCCAAGTATAGTGGTATAAGTTTTCATTGAATTTCCAACTGTTTGATTATTTCATGAGGACTCTTCATGGTAAAAGGTTGCTGCTGTGCTAACATGAATTGGGTGATTTTTTCCATGATTTCTCGGCATTTTCCTTCTTCAATAGGAGAATGAGCATAGATTTCATTGTAATAATATTGACATAAAGTCTTGATAAAGGCTTTACTTTTTTGCTTAGGCATTACCCAAAATAGTGATTCGAACGATAGCCAATATTGAAATAAAGTTTGGAAGACATAGCCAGGCATGGCTTGGTTAAAATGCATTTGGTAATGCTGCATAGCATCTAAGGAAATGGACCACATTGGATAAATTGATGCTTCCGATCCTTTACTATCATTTTGAAAGGTCAATAGCGCCTCGGTCAACTCTTTATTGGAAAGGGTGCTGGAGAGGGACAACCCATGGAGTAACCCTTTTTGAATAATTTTTAAGAAATCTTCTTTTTGTGGCCAACCATCTTTAGGAATATTCTTTATGAGTTGGCCATTACTTTCAAAAAAAGCTATCAAAAAATCACGGGTAGCTCTTGGACTTTGTTTCCACTTTTCTGCTAAAGAAGTTCCACCAGTTTCCAATATAGTACCGATAACTTGGGGGAGCAGAGCAGGATGGAAGATAGGATTTTTGGAGAGTTTTTTAAACAGGTCTGCCAACCAATTTTTAAGTTTGGGGGATACTGTTGGATGATCGTGTAGGACCTGTCCTGAGAAGGATAGAGTGGACCTAATGATATGATCTAAGCCCGAAGGGGACAATATCGTTTTTTCCTCTAATAGGGATAGCGTCAAACCAGCTAATTCTTTAACCAGCTTATCCTCAGTATTGGTTTGAAGGTAAGTAGAGGCATTAGATAAAAAGGATTGAAAAAGTAGTGGCCCCCATCGGCTTTTTTCCGAAGTAGGGTCAGCTAATAATTCTTCCCCAATTCCCTTAGTTACCTCTTGGACAAATTGAGTGGTTTTGGGATGCCATTTAATGGATGCCTCAGATTGTTCTACCCATTCTGATATGCCGACAAACAGGTTGGGAAAGAAAGCTTCTGCTAATGCTTTTTGATCGAAGTTTCCTTCAGAAAAAGGTATTTGGTCCAGGCCTTGCATAAAACCGATCAAGGCTTTACTAGTGAAATGGTTGGGGTGAATTTTTTCAGGAAAAAATTGATAAAATTCAATGCCAGTGGAAACTAAATTTCCGGCAATTAAGCTCAAAAGAGATGGGGGATTCCCCTCTCGATGTAAATTTTTGATAGAGAAATATGATATAATACTGGTAGCGTCGAATTCATTCTTTTTGAAGGCGTTGTAATAGGCTCGGTATCTTTTAATTTCTGACGGATTAAGAATACTGGTTTGTGCCTTTTCCTGAAGTTTTTGCAGGTCAGGAATTTGGGAGACATATTTTTTCCCTTCTTTTTGAAAGTAAAACTCAATGGTAGTTTCCCGCACCATGGCATCAAAATCAGGTAATGGGAGTACTATGCTTTTTTGGCGAATGCCATCAGCTATTCCTTTTTTTATGGAATGACTTGCTTTTAGGGCTGCATGAATAGTAAAAAGGATTAAATCCGGTGTTGTTATTGGAACCATCTCAATTAAATTGAGATATAAATTACCAAAAATTTATTTGATAACAAAATAATCACGAATCCATTCCGAAAAACTCCGTTTTGGTGAGCCCAAAAACCATGACATCTATGATTTCGCCATTCTCTTTTTTCATTTCTGAACGCAAGTCGCCTTCTCTTCTGTATTGGCATTTTCTGGCGAGTCTTTGAGCGGATTGATTGTCGATAGAAATGGTGAGTTTGAGTTTTTCTAATTTTAATTGATGGAATCCAAAATCATTAATAGCTTGGAGAACCTCAGTCATGGTTCCCATTTGCGTATAATCTCGGTCAATAAAGAAATCGATTTCTCCCTTAGGTATATTCCAGTCAATATTGAAAATTCTAATAAATCCAATGAGTTTGGCTGTATCCTTTTCCCAGATGCCAAAATTGTATTCTTCTTGCAGGATCCAGCTGGCTATTTTTTTACGAACGAAAAATTCGGTTTGTTCTTTAGAGGTGATCTGATGAAGGGTAACCGAAAAGTGTTCTCCTAATCTGGTGTAATTGTCCGCGATTAATGGGTATAGGAGTACGCCTTCGTTTTCTCTAAACCGGCGTACTACCGTGTGATCGGTAATTAAAGCAGTATCGACATTGTAGAGTTCGGCTTTCATGGGGCAAATCTAAAAAAAATGTTTTTGAGTCTGTATGGTTTGCCATGAGGTAAATAAATTAAAATGGAGTCAAATAGCTTGAAATGAAAGATTTTGGTAGGTCATTTTGATGGATATTGGATGGGTAATGTTGGAACGGAAAACAAATAAGGGTAGGGTAAATTGGCGGGCCTTACCATTTGTTCGGGTAGTGGTTGTTTTATCTATAGGAATAATAATAGCAGACTGGATACCTTATGAACAAACTAAACAGGGGGTGCTGGTTGCAGGAGGCATGGTTTTGCTCAATGTTTTTTTGGGCTACCGATATGGTTTCGGCATTTGGATGAGTATTATGTGGTTAGGACTTTTTTTGGGATTGTTAAAAGATTCTCGGATAAACCCCAAGCACTATTCTAAATATTGGAATGGAAATCAATGGGTATCGGGAAGGGTGGAGGCTCGTGTGGGCAATAATTATTTGATTGCACTTTCTGCACTGATAGGTGATGATGGTAAGCAATTACAAAAAATATATGGTAGTGTTTTCCTTTCGATGCGAGCTGTTTCTGAGGGAATAGAATTGGTTGACGGTCAAAGGATCCTGCTCATGGGAAGGTATAGTTTATTACCCCTTGCAAATCGAGGGGATTCTTTTGATTTTTCCAAGTGGTTGCAAAGGAAGGGAGCGCATTACCAGTGTATGCCAGAAAGAATTATTCCTGTTGGAGGGTTAACTATTTTTCAAAGAGTAAAAGCACATTTATGGAAGCAATTGGAAATGTATTTCAGTTCGACAGACGTATTGGGTTTGTTGGGTGCATTGGTGATGGGAGATAAAATCCTATTGAGTAGAGAAATGAAGGCCTATTATTCGGGTGCAGGGGCGATGCACTTATTGGCTGTTTCAGGATTACATGTGGGTATGGTGTATTTGATTTTTAGTCATTTGTTAAAATGGATTCCAGGAGGTCTTTTCCGCCATCCTATTTATAAGTTTGGCGTACTAACGATAATCATTTGGATTTATGCTTGGATGACAGGCGGTGCCGCTGCTGTAAGGAGAGCAGCTACTATGTTTTCCTGGATGGCATTAAGCAAGTGGTTTGGCGAGCACATTAGTATTTATAATGCAATTGCTGGTTCAGCTTTTATGTTGCTTTGTTTTAATCCGAATTTATTGTGGGACGTTGGTTTTCAGTTGTCCTATTCGGCAGTATTAGGGATTGTTTATTTCCACCCATATCTAGAGAAGTGTTTGGATTTCCAAATGATCGTACCGCGTTATTTTTGGTCTTTATTGGCGGTTGGAGGAGCTGCTCAAGTCAGCACCATGCCTTTTACACTTTACTATTTCAACTATTTTCCTACATTTTTTTGGTTGTCAGGATGTTTTGCGGTTCCATTAACTGGTGTGATATTAGTTGTCTCTATTCTTTTTTTGATGTTGTCCTTTTTTGCGCCAATAGGGAAAGGGTTGGCCTGGATTTTGACCTTTTTGGTGGAATTGATGAATGGAGGTATTGAATACATCAGTGAATTACCTTGGAGTCAGATTGGAGGGATTTATCCCAATATTTTCCAAGGTGGATGTATGTTAATGATGGTGATTCTATTGGCCGTTCATTTATTTTTTAGAAATAAGACTACCATAATTATTTTGTTATTGGGGTTGCTCGTTTGGAGTATAGGTGATTGGTGGTGGGTGTGGCGGCAAACAAATCGAATGACTTTCACTATTCCCTACCGATATCAAAAGAATCGATTGGAGATAAAGCGGGGACTTCAAACTTTTATTTGGGGTTACGATGAAGTGGAGCAGGAATCCTCTTCTTCGAAAAGAGGCTCGATATATATGCCTAAAGGAAAAACTGCTCATTTAAAGGGGAAGGTACCTATTGTGGTAAGTTGGACTGATCAAGGAATTTGGATAGCCAACGAGTTATTGATTACGAATACAAAGGAGTGGGATTGGGATTGGTTACGGGATAATAAAATAAAGAAGCTCTATTTTTCGGGGTATTTAGATGGCAAACAAGAACAGGAATTTTTGGACAGATGCGCATGTGCCCGTATTGATTGTATTTGGCTTCGAAAATCTTCTTTAATACAGTGGAAAAAAAAATAAGATGATGTGGTTAATTGAATGTTTGTAGCAAGGTTCATTTGCGTGGGTAATTCCTTTGGGAAGATTTTTTAAACACAATGGACAAAAAAATAAGACGATGTGGTATTGGACTTTAAGGGAAAAAAGGGGGATTTTGGTATTGGTGTTCTTGGTATTTGTTTTTCGTATTTTATACTTTTTCTGGCCCTATTGGTCGGAAAAGGTGGGAATCGATATTTTAGATTTAGAGGAAGTAGCTATGGAGATCAAGTCGGATTCTTTGGAGGTGGTTGAAGCAAAAGTTATTCAAAGGCCAGCCAAGGATAAGAGGTCCAAACAAAAAGATAAGCAGCTATCTTTTCAGAAAAAGGTTCCTCTTAGAATAGAAGTAAATACTGCGGATGAAGAGGAATGGATGAAAATTAGGGGAATAGGACCAGTGTTATCCAAAAGGATTATCAAATTCAGGGATGCCTTGGGAGGTTTTTGCTCCATTGAGCAAGTTGGACAAACTTATGGGGTATCCGATAGTGTTTTTCAGGGGTTTAAGCAATTTTTGTTTCTAGATCAACCGTGTAATCAAATTAACATCAATCAAATGGAATGGAGGCAGTTGGTCAAACATCCATATATAGATAGCCGACAAGCCAATGCCATTTTAAAGTTTATTGAAAATAGGGGCCCTATAAATGACCTGGAGGTGCTCAGGCAAATGGATATTTTTGACAGTTTATCCTGGGAGCAATTGTCACCCTATTTATCAGTTTCAAAATAAATATATGATAGAATTTTCATTCATTTTTTTTATTTTTAAAATTTACAGTTTGGCGTATTTAGTTGGTCTATGTTAGAAAGATTTAATAAAGCAGTTTTGTCTGTTGACAATGTAATATTTGGTTTTGATGAAGGAGATTTAAAAATTCTTTTGATTAAGAGGGGGGAGGAACCATATAGTGATTTATGGGCATTGCCGGGTCATTATGTGCATGGAGACGAGGATTTAGATACTGCGGCTCGAAGGGTTTTGTTAGAACTTACGGGGTTAGAGAATGTATTTTTGGAACAGGTTAAGGCCTTTGGAAAAGTGGGAAGGCACCCTTTTGGCCGAGTGGTTACGATAGCTTATTTTTCGCTTATCAAAATTAAGGATTACAAGATTCAAGCATCTTCTATGGCAAGGGTTGCAGAGTGGCACGCTGTAGATTCTTTGGACAACTTAGCATTTGATCACAATGATATACTAGGGGCGTGCTTTCAACAACTCAAATTATCGGTTAAGACCAGGCCGATAGGTTTCGAACTCCTCCCTCCTAAGTTTACCTTAACGGAACTACAGTATTTATACGAGTCTATACTGAGGGTGAAGTTAGACAAGCGAAATTTTAGAAAGAAAATCTTGTCCATGAATGTATTAATAGATTTGAATGAAATTCAAGATGGTGTAGCCCATAGACCTGCTCGATTATATCAATTTGATCAAGAAAAGTATAATAAGTTTAGGGAAGAGGGATACGTATTTGAGGTAAAAGAGGGAAAGCGCTTGAGTGTTTAGCGGTAAATTTGTCCAGAATTATCGAATAAAACGATATTTATTCCAGTATTACTTATTTGTGCTTTTAAAATATCTAGTTCCTTTTGGATAGCTTCGACATCTTTATCAGCTTTAGAAAGTAAAACGGTTTGAAACAATTCATAGTCTGGATGTTCTAAAAGTGCTGGTTTGTCGTGATCACCCGGCATTATTACAAAATGGCCATAGAAACCAGATGGAAGATTCTCAGATGGCCATAAGCTTTTAATTTTATCTAAGGCGCTTGTTATTTGATCGGCTTCCAAACCTTCATGCCAACCGATATAACCCCACAGGGCATCGTTAGGTATGGAAATGAGTTCTTTGTGTTGTAAGTCAATTCCATTTTCTGAACCAATTTGAATGGTATATCGATTATCGGTTTTTTTGAGATGGCCTGAATTTTCAATAGTTTTTTTAAGCGTAATATTGAAGTTGTAAGTAGTCTGGTTTATTTTTCCCGAGTTAAGGATTAACGAGGGGATGATTTCTCCTACGACACAATCATCTGGATTAGTGATTTCGTCAATAAAAAGGGACAAGTTGGTACTGTTTTTTTCCAGACGCGCCTTGATTTCGTAGTTTTGGCAGGGTTCTGTGTTTTTCGAAACAATGACCCATTCTAATTCCTTAGGTGATGTTGTATTCAACACTTCTCTTGGATAGATAATAAATTCTTTTTCTACGTCTGCAATGACAATAGGTTCTTCCAGCCTAGAAGGGTTGCAAGCTGCTAAAGTCATTAGCAAAAAGAAAAGAATTTTTGTGTTCATTTGTTGTGGTCTATAAATGAATAACGGCGTGTGTAAATAATTGCTGCCTTAGACCTGTAAAAATATTTCAGATATTCAAATTAACGTATATTTGACATATGGATGTGAAGAGAAAAAACATAAGAAATTTTTGTGTTATTGCGCATATTGATCATGGCAAGAGTACTTTATCTGATCGTCTTTTAGAATTTACTAAGACGATATCAGAGCGGGATATGCAAAATCAGGCTTTGGACAATATGGATTTGGAGCGAGAAAGGGGGATTACTATAAAAAGTCATGCTATTCAGATGGACTATTTACATACTGATCAAGAGCGGTATGTATTCAATATGATAGATACTCCTGGTCATGTTGATTTTTCTTATGAAGTTTCTCGTTCTATTGCGGCCTGTGAAGGAGCTTTGTTGTTGGTAGATGCTACTCAGGGAATACAGGCACAAACTATTTCAAATTTGTATTTAGCTATTGAACATGACCTAGAGATTATTCCTGTCTTGAATAAGATTGATATGGATAGTGCTATGGTGGATGAGGTTTCAGAGCAAATTGTTGAATTAATTGGTATTGACAAAAGTCAGATATTGTTGGCGAGCGGAAAAACAGGTGCTGGTGTTCCTGAGATTATGCAGGCTATTGTAGAGCGAATTCCCTCTCCTGGAGGAGATGAGAATGCCCCCTTACAGGCATTAATTTTCGATTCTATTTTCAATTCTTTCCGAGGAGTGATTGCAAATATCCGAATTATTAATGGCAGTTTGAAAAAAGGAGATCGGATTAGGTTTATGAATACTGGTGGAGAGTACCAAGCAGATGAGATAGGGGTGTTAAAGATGAATAATGTAGAGCAAAAAATATTGAGTACAGGTAATGTGGGTTATATAATTACCGGGATAAAGGAAAGCAAAGAAATCAAAGTTGGGGATACGATTACTTTATTGGAATCACCTGCTGCTTCGCCCATACAAGGATTTGAAGAAGTTAAGCCGATGGTTTTCGCGGGTATTTTTCCAGTAGACAACGATGACTATGAAGATTTAAGAGACAGTTTGGAGAAACTCCAGCTTAATGACGCTTCTTTGGTATTTGAGCCGGAAACTTCTGCAGCTTTAGGTTTTGGATTTAGGTGTGGATTTTTGGGAATGTTACATTTAGAGATTGTACAGGAGCGACTAGCGAGGGAGTTTGATATGGATGTTATTACTACAGTACCTAACGTATCCTATATAGCTAGTACCAAGAAACTGGGAGAGTTCAATGTTCGAACTCCATCTGAACTTCCGGATATCAATACTTTAGATTGGGTTAAAGAACCTTTTATAGAGGCGCAAATTATAACAAAACCCGAATTTATAGGGTCTATTATGTCTTTGTGTGTAGAAAAAAGAGGAATTCTCAAAAAGCAGCATTATTTGACGGAAACCAGAGTTGAGCTGGTTTTTGATTTGCCTTTAGCAGAAATTGTCTTTGACTTTTATGATCGTTTAAAATCCATATCCAGAGGATATGCCTCATTTGACTACCAGCCTTTAGATTATCGGATATCTAATTTAGTTAAATTAGACATCAAACTTAATGGGGAGCCAGTGGACGCCTTGTCTGCATTGGTCCATAAAGATAAGGCAGAGTCCTTTGGGAGGAAAATTTGTAAAAAACTTAAAGACTTACTTCCCAGACAACAATTTGTCATTGCTATTCAAGCAGCCATAGGAGCAAAGATTATTGCAAGGGAAACCATTTCCGCATTGCGAAAAGACGTGACCTCTAAATGCTACGGGGGAGATATTAGCCGAAAGCGTAAACTTCTTGAGAAGCAAAAAGAAGGCAAGAAAAAGATGCGTCAGTTCGGCAAAGTAGAGGTACCTCAAAAAGCTTTTTTGGAAGTTTTAAAGTTAGATTAATTAATACCTGTACTTATTATTAGGTTTCTCCAATTTACCCATAAGAGTTACTAAGCCTGCTCCTAGTGCAAAAGCGCCGATGGTGATGTAGATAATTAACATAGTTTTGTGGTTTTCTCAGTTCTGTTTACCAAAATAAAAAAAAGAGAAAAGAAAACAAAATATTATTGGGTTTTTAGTGGTGATGCCTTATGATGGGAATTTGAAGGACTAGGTTAGAGGCTATTTTTTCCTCCTGTTTGGGTTCTAAAGTCAAGTTGATTGTTTCCGCCAAATGGCTCATTTCAAATTGGATTAATTTTTTAGAACCAGTTGGGTCTAGGCTAGCTAAATGATTCATTTTGCCATTCACTTCTTCCCAAATTTCGTATTGTTCCTGATCGTTTACTATTGGTACTTCTTCCAAGTGAAGCATAGCAGTTTTGGAGGCAGCATGCCAATAAAGTTTAACTTGTCCAAATCTTTCATCTAATTGTTCCGATAGATGAAAGTCGTGGTTGTTTAGCAAGGCCACCGCTAAAGACTCTGAAGATTTAGACTCCTCGCATGCTGTCAAATTATTAGTTAAAGCGGAATTAATAGATTTTTCTTTTTGAAAAGATTTGTATTGAGCAATATTGGTAATGGTCAAGGCTATTGCTATAATGGTCATCAATTGGAGCATTCTTTTTCCTTGAAAAACAGGACGCCTTTGGTTAATTTGTTGGGATTCGGCAAATTGTTCAATTTCCTTTCTTAGTTGGTCATAAGCTTTTCTCACTTCTGGATCATTGGCAATAAAGGTTTCCACCAACTTCGATTCCTCTTCAGAAGTGATGCCCAGAACATATTGCTCTAATAGTCCAGAATTAAAGAAATCTTTTTGATTCATTATGAATTTTTAAATCCTCCAATGGCACAGCCAAAAATTAGACAAATGAAGTTTCAATTTGTTTTGAACTTTTTGATTTGTATTTTAGAGATTATGAAATTAAAATGTTGGCTTTTTGGCGTTTTGTTATTTTCCTCTTTTCCTTTGGCCGCTCAGAATACCCAAGACAGCTGTCTATTTAAGAATCCTATGTGTTTTTATACGACTGATATTTTGACTTATCTGCAGGCAATGCATAAGAATATGCAATATGAGGAGATGCTTCCTTTTTTATTTGGTCCTTCGGTTGATGGCCAATCAGATGCTATAGTAATGGATTTATTGGATCAAGCGCCATTTGGATACCAGATGAAAAGGGTCGGGATTAGAATTATTGAACCCAAAAAAGTTTGGAAACTCAGATTTGAACGGGTGTTACTAGGTACTAAAGAAACTTTTGATATAGAATGTCGATTGGTGGATGGGGTGTGCAAATTATATTTAG
Organism: uncultured Saprospirales bacterium; assembly: GCA_937926355.1. Taxonomy (GTDB): domain Bacteria; phylum Bacteroidota; class Bacteroidia; order Chitinophagales; family Saprospiraceae; genus CALAZP01. Next base: position 5,131 of record CALAZP010000095.1, on the reverse strand, counting down.
ATCCAGAAAGCTGGAATACTATTTTTCGGAGTTATCGTCCCTGATGTATTTTTCCAATGGGAATAACACCCAAAAGTAAAAGGCTATTGCCAAAATCCCTTCCAGAGGTCGAACGATATGGTACACCACATCAAAGTCGGCTTCAGTCCAAAATGATTGTGGTTCTTCTTTGAACAAGAAGTATGTAGCATGGGGGTGAATTTCTTGATTGTAGCCCATAAAACCCGAAAAAAAGAATAGGGCAAAAATAGCTGTGATAGAAATGAGGCCTTTAAATAGGATTCCGTCTACACCTAAATAATTTTTCTTGGGATTCAGGTGTTTGGGAAACACAGTTCCAGCTAATAAAATGCCTAGTCCTCCTCCAAGGGTATTCAACCACATATCATTGAAATCCAAATAAGCTGTTTTTTGAGGAGCTAAGACGAAATACTGGTAACATTCATCTACCAGACCTAAAACAATCGTAAGAAATAGGGTTTCAGGTAGGTTTTTAATTATGGGAAACAAAAGTAAGGCTATTAAGGCATATTGAGGGAAGTGAATGATTTCAGAATGGACAACTAAAAGATTTTTAAAGGAAAAGAATATTAATAATAGCGTTAAGGTGAAGTAGGCTAATTTAATTCCCCAAAAATTCGGGTTTTTTCTAAAGTAAAGTACCATGGTGGTTAGGATCGTAACTCCTAAAACGAGTGCTATCCAATTAAATTTGGCATTGAATTGTGCTCGATCATCGATGTCCCAAACTGCCGCTAGTGTCCTGCCAAAATAATCATGGCCAAATGTGAAAACAGCAAAGGCTAGAGCAAGGATACTTACACGTGTGAATAGTGTGCGAATCATCTTGTAAAACTAAAAGAAATTTATTATTTTTTTAAGAGGATTTTTCCAGAGGGCCTGCACATAAAAAAAATGACCCATTTTTCTTCCATTCGATAGATTCCCAGTAGGTAGTTGATTCATTTTTTCATTAGAAGCTAAATTCATATAGGCAATTTCTAATTGAGTCCAGTCATTCACCTTCCATAATAATCTGAAATCATTTTCAAGAGCGTAAGAATAAGTTGGGGTTCCTAAAAAATGCGTCTCAATAGAAAGTTTGACGCGACTATTTAGTTGGAGGTCCTGAATAAGGTACGGATCGATTAGACCTTCATGGTTATAGGTATCTACTGTTTTAGCGGTATAATCCATTCTGCCATTGAATTTGTGAAAAGCACCGTATTGGGCTAAGAAGGAGTTAGAAAATTCATCGGTTGGGGAGTTTCCACCAGAAAAGTATTGCACCCCTGCTCTAAGTTGGTAATTAATTGAGATGGGTTGAAGAAGCTCTGTGTCGTAAAACCATGCTCGAATTTTTTGACCAGAAGGTAGTTTGCCGGTTTGCGAAAATAAACTGGCTGAAAATGATGTTGTAGATCCAATCGCTTGTTTGAATTTGAGGCCAATAGTGGACTTGAAGTAGGTTTTTTTAACTGGTGTTGTACCTTGGTAACCATCGGCAAAAATAGTCGAGATCAGGGTGCTTTTGGAGTTGATGTCCCAGGTCATTAAGTGAGCTGTTAAAAACTTGTATCCTTCAAATCCAGGTTGATAATAGGTTCCAAAATTACCCATATTGCTCTGGTTGAAGGCGGTAAACCAATCAAAATGGATGGAGGAGCTTCTGTAAATAATATTTATTCCATCGTGTTTGCCGGATGCTTGCCTCCAGTCATTTTGGGCAAAAAACCTTTCATCGTCGAAGGATAGTCGTTGTCTTCCAATTTTCATTGACCAGTGGTCATTTATTTGGGGCATTACATAAAATTCAAATATTTGTAATTCCCCGAATCGATCTCTTGTAGCTTCTTCTCCCCAAAGTCGTATATCTTGCATGGATATGAAGAAGTTTATTTTTTCACTTTCATATCCTATATTTAATCGGGCTCTATGAGAGGTGAAAAAGGCGGGTTGGGCATTAACAGTAGGTAATTTTCTATATCCGTATCTCAATTCGGTTCTAGGTCGGTATTCAATTCCTAAGGTGAAGTAGGCATTGGGTTCATTGGATTGTCCTGAAAGGAAAAAAGAAATACAAATACCCGCTACAGTCAATTTCCATTGAAGCAGAGCTGATCTAGCGTATTGAATAATAAAGGATAAATTTCTCAGGCTCTTTTTTTGAGTAAATATCATGATATGGTTTCCTTAAATGAAAGATATACTTTTAAGTTTTTGGTAAATGTTGTTTTAAGAAGTTTAAAAAGTTGCCGGATAAAATTCTTTGGATGGCATCTTCATCATATCCTCTTTGGGACAACAAAAAGTCTAATTTTTGGAGATCTGCTATGGTATCTATATCTGCAGGACATTGCTCTTTTCCAAAACCCCCATCCAAATCAGATCCAATACCCACATGATTGCTATTACCTGTAATTTGACAAATATAATCGATATGGTCAATTATTTTATTCATATCTAATTGTCTGGATGAAGGCGTATCTTTTCCTTTTTTCCAATTGGAAATGATCATCCAAGCATCGAAAACTACCCCAATGACCCCGCCTCGATCTGCAATGGCTTTAATTTGTTGATCGTCAAATTGGCGATTGTGATTCACCAGTGCCCTACAATTATTATGGCTTGCCCAGATGGGCCCATGGTAATTGTCTATACACTCCCAAAAACTGATATCGCATAAATGGGTCATATCTAGGATCATTCCTAAAGACGCTATCTTTTTTAAGAGATTTTTTCCTTTCTTGCCTATGCTTCCAGAAGAATTGGTGCCAAATGCATATGTTCCTGGGCCGTAGTGGGCAAGTCCTATAGCGCGCAATCCATTGAGATAGGCGGCTTCTAAATAGCTTTCATCTAAGATGGAGTCTGCACCTTCCAGGCTTAGAATATAACCTATCGGACCTTTGGGCCATAGGTTGAGATGATTGATGAGGTCGCTTTGCGTTTTAATTTGGACCAAATACCCTTCCTTTTCCATGGTGCGATACCAGGCCAATTGTCCTTGTGTGTGTGCCCATGCTTGATGAGGGGAATGCCAACCAGGTATAGGGTTGTCAGTTTTTACATACCTAGCAATTTGAGTAGCTACACAAAGGCCTATATTGCCTGCTCGCAAGGATTCGAAGGAAACAGTTGCTAAGCCTCTATCGGGTTTGTCTTTCCATTCTTTTTCTCTTTCATTAATGGCCTTAACTGGCTGAGATAAATCTCTATTCCATTCCATAGCATTCATGGAAAGGTCGAGATGGGCGTCAACTATGAATTTCATACAGCAGTTTTTAATAAATATTGGCGTCAACCGGCCAGGGGATACTCAACTGATGGTTTTCCACTGTCCAAGCTTTGGAATATTTGGCTACAGTAGGGCATATATGCATAGGAATAGCATAGCATACATCACCGACTTCGTACAAGTTCGAATGTTGGGTTTGGACTACCAGATGCTCCTCACTTTGACTGATTTGGGTGGCATCCTCTTGAAGCTGAGGAAAATAAACCCTTGGAAATGGCATTTCTGCTGCAACCGTTTTATGGCCTAAATCAAAGCATAATAAATCTTTGGCAGGTTTGCTTATCATCCTAGTGACCAAAATAGCTGCTGGTCGGAAGGGGGAAGTTGGCCAAAGTTTGGAATACCCCATATCCCAAAATGGTATAGTTCCTGGACTTAGAAAAATGCCATCTCTTTTTATATGGTGCGGAAAAGAAGGGGACCCGCTGGTAATAATAGCGGGAGGAGTACCGGTTTTTGCTTTGATTTTATCAGCTAATCGCTCGACTTTTTCGAAACTTTTGTTGCATTGGATCTCCCTTTCCTCAAAGGAAGCTGCCCTGATATGTCCATCATAAGCGTGTAATCCTCTTATAACAAGGTTGGGGGATACTAGTCCTCGCCGGTATAGCATCCAAGCCTCCTCGCTATCGGGATCGATTCCCGTCCTATTCATACCCACGTTAAGATCTAACCAAATGGAAAAGGGATAATCGTATTGCGCGGCTACCTCCTCCATTTCCAATAATGTTTTGTGGTTATCAACAATAGCGGACCACTTACTTTCTGGGTATTGTATGGCTAATTGAAGGAATGCCTTAAGGTTAGCTCCAGTGGGTTGGATGGCCCATAAAATTTCATCGACTTGAAGCTCTCCCAACATATTCGCTTCGGAAAGGGTGGCGCACTTGAATTTGTGAATTCCAGCATCCATCAGCAGACGTGTGACTGATTTCATTTTGTGGGTTTTAATATGAGGCCAAAGTCGATCCGGAGATCCAGCCATAGCTATCATTGCGTCTATATTTTCCTGTACCCTGTCGGGAAAAACTACAAGTGCAGGAGTTTTGAGGGTATCCACATCTTGGATGGTGTACCAGGCTTCTTGCATAATAGGGTATTTTAGCAATCAATTATTCAAGTAAGAATTGGGCTTCAATTTCCACGGCGATATTTCCAGGCAAATGCATTCCCACGGCGCTTCTAGCTCCAATACCCAAATCTGCTCCGAAAAGTGTGGCCATGAGTTCACTAAAGCCGTTGATCACATAAGGATGGGCATCAAAATCTGCTGTGACATTGACCATTCCCAGTGTTTTGACGATGCGGACAATTTTTTCCGGATGCGGATAATGGGTTAATATGGTAGAGAGCATGGTGAGTCCAACTTGTCGGGCGGCTTCTTTTCCCTGGTCTTTGTCTAGGTCATCTCCCACTCTACCCGTTATCAAGGAACTGTCGGGAAGAACGGGCCCTTGACCTGAAACGTATAACATGTTGCCGACCACAAGTACTGGTTTATAAACGCCAGCAGGTGGTGGTGCGGGCGGTAATTCCCAGCCCAATTCTGATATTTTTTTGCGAATGTCCATAGCTTTTATTGCTCAAAATACCAATAATGGATTAATTAGTAAATTTCTTATCTACTTTGACTGTAAAAGTAACGATCGAAATAGAAGTTGGCCTCATTGATTAAGTGACTCCATATCAGTGTATTAGTGGCAGTGGATTTTAAAGCTTTTTAAAAGGAGATTGGACAATGCGTTAAGTCAAGAAGGATATCACTTCGGAGGTCCAATAATCAAAGCGATTCAGTTTTCTTTGAGGTAGTATATATCGGGTTAATTATTGGGA
>CALAZP010000094.1 GCA_937926355.1 uncultured Saprospirales bacterium | reverse complement strand
TCAATACCATTCACAGTTCTTATAAAGAGAAGCAACTAAAAGTGATGCGGGCCATCGGCAGGAAAATTTTTACGCAAAACCCCACGTTTTCTAAAAATCCATTTTGGTTCTGGGTTCAAAGGAGATCAAGACTTTGGGCTTGTTACCTCATCCTATATCCCAGTTTGCTGCTACCCAGTAGTTGGTTTAGCTCCGAGCCCTTAATTGATCCTGATGAACTCAAAGCCGTTAAAGATTATTTTTCAGATGATTGGACTGCTGTTCAGCAATGGGCTGCGCAACATAACCCTTAAAATTAAATACTATGAAATTTTATACTTTTTTTATTCTGACCATGGTTTTCGGAACGGTTTCATTAGCTCAGAATCCACCTAACCAACAAGAGGAATGGATTCAGCTTTTTAATGGGGAAAACCTAGATGGATGGATTCCAAAAATCAGAGGATTCGCTGCTGGGGAAAATGCTTATCAAACCTTTAGGGTGGAAGATGGGCTGCTTCAAGTGAGGTATGACCAATATCCATCTTTTGATGAAACCTTCGGTCATTTGTTTTACGACCAATTTTTCGATTACTATAAATTACGGGTAGTTTACAGAACCGTGGGAGACCAAGTCGCTAATGGGCCAGGATGGGCACTGCGAAATAATGGAATGATGCTACACTGCCAACACCCAAATAATATGGGATTGAACCAGGATTTTCCGATATCCATAGAAGTACAGTTATTGGGTGATGACGGAAGCGGAAAAAGAAGTACGGCCAACCTTTGTACACCTGGCACCAATGTTTATTACCAAGGGCAATTTGATACCCGACATTGTATCAATTCCACCTCTAAAACGTACCCTCATGAAGAGTGGGTAGAATTGGAGGTTATTGTGATGGGTGATTCTATCGTCCAACATATAATGGAAGGCGAAGTAGTCATGGAATATGAAAAACTACAAGTAGGCGGTGGATCGGTAAGTGATGTATTACCTGGACAAAAAATTGACGGCCAACCCCTAATTGGTGGTTTAATTTCCATTCAAGCTGAAAGTGCCCCCTTTGATTTCAAAACTATAGAAGTGCTTCCTTTAAAGGGATGTATGGATCCGGATAGTCCAAATTTTAGACCTTATTATTTGGTGAATGATTCGGAGAAGTGTAAGTAAAGTTTTTTAATGGATTCCTAGGTCTTTTATTCAAACCTATCAGTAAACGCAGAGAATGATTATAGTCAGGTTTTAAATAAACTTAGTCGCTTTTAGATATACTACCTTTAAAAAGTATATTGAAGGTAATTGAAAAAAGATTTTAGGTATGGAGGGGTTGGTGTTTTTAGTTTGGAAATGATTTTAGGCAAGTTACTTTGTCAGATGGTTTGAGTTTTCAATTCCTTTGCTTTATAATTTCCAACATAAGATCCCTCAGAGAAATGGCAGTTACTCCATTCCCTA
>CALAZP010000093.1 GCA_937926355.1 uncultured Saprospirales bacterium | reverse complement strand
TAAAAATACGCATAAATAACATATTATTATAATCTAATTATATAACCATTTCTTTGATTATCAGTACCGTTAGATAATCGTATTTTTAAGAAGTAACCATTTTATTGTTTATGATGATTTCTTACCATATATTTGTCCATTCACATTTGTGGTACAGTTATTGCTCAAGTAATGTTAAAACGAAATGGTAGTGAATAAATATATATTAATAGCCCTTTTATTTCCCATTATGGCGCACTCCAAAATATGGTTTGTAGCTCAGGGCATGAGTGGTGATGGCTCTTCTTGGGCAGAGGCACAAGGAAATTTGTCCAGTGTGTTAGCGCTAGCTAAGTCAGGAGATCAAGTTTGGGTTAAATTTGGAACTTATACTCCTACTGAGGATAACAATAGGTTGGTATCTTTCGCTATTCCAAGTGGAGTAGCGCTTTATGGCGGATTTGAAGGTACAGAGAACCAAGTTGATCAAAGAGACTTAAGTGTCTATCAATCTATTTTATCAGGGAATATAGGAGATGAAACAATACATACGGATAACTCTTATTCTGTTGTCCTTACTATTAATGCAGAATCCTCAACCATTGTAGATGGTTTCATTATTAAAGACGGTTATGCTGATGGGGCTGGTTTGCCAGGAAGCTCGCAAAGAGCTGGAGCAGGGTGGTACAACCAAGGTATCGATGGAGGTGTTTCCAACCCAACCATTATCAATTGTATTTTCCAGAATAACTTTGCATTGGAAGGGGGGGGACTATACAATAACGCGACAGATGGAAGATGCAATCCATACATTAGAAATTCAGCCTTCATTAATAATCGTGCTGATTTAGATGGAGGTGCCATTTTTAACAATGGATTAAGAGGGGAGTGCAGTCCGCTTATTCTAGATTCTTATTTTGCAGAAAACGAAGCTACCTATGGTGCTGGAATCCTTAACCAAGGTGCTCAAGGAGTCGTAAAACCACTGATTAGTAATTGCTCTTTCTCTAATAATAGTTCTTTTATTAAGGGTTCGAGTATTTATAGTTTCAATCAAGATATGTCAGATTGCGCTCCAATTGTCCAAGGTTGTTCTTTTGAAGAAAACAAATCAGGAATATCAGGCCCCTCTATTAGCAGTAATATAAGTGATTTGTTATTTGAGAGTTTCTCCAAATCTTCAGCAGCCAAGCCGGGATTGTATATCAGATCAACAGCTAACTAAATTTAGTACTTATTTTAGCACTCTTTTCATATTTTACTATGCTACCTAAATAGCACTATTAATAGTAAAGTATCTGTTCTTGAGTAATTACTAAAGCTATAATGGATAATTAGCATCTCATTTTTACGAGGATATAATTTATTGTCAAACGTATACAATGCTAATTGTTCTAATCAGGAATTTTCAGAGATGTTGATCGATTAGTCTTTGAGGAGGAAAAATTTTGCATTTTAATTTTTTAGGGAAATAAATGGTAAAGAATTTATTCTTAAATATTGGCTATTGTTCAGTTGAAAAGCGAAGTGGTCACTTTTACTTGAATAAATAGAAGAGGTAGCTCGTAGGGACTGCTAATTATTCTATTAAAATGGTAAGCGGCTGAGATCTACATTTCCCCCTGTCAAAATCATACCTACATTTTTTTGTTGGAAGTGTGCTCGGTTGGTCAAAACCACAGCCAAAGGTACCGCACATGAAGGTTCAATAATAATCTTCATTCGCTCCCATATCAGTTGCATGGCCTCTATGATAGATTCTTCACTTACTGTAAAAATATCATCTAGATATTTTCGGAGATATTCAAAAGTTAAAGGTCCCAAGTCGGTTTTAAGTCCATCTGCAATGGTATCCGTATTGGAATTGTGTTCCATTTTCCCGGACTCCATGGACCGTTTAGCATCATTTACTTTCTCAGGTTCAGCACCTATTACACGGGTGGTGGGAAACTTGTTTTTTGAATAAATAGCTGTTCCACTCATCAAACCTCCCCCTCCAATTGGCGCCAATAGAAAATCAAGCGTAGTATTAGGAGGTAACTGTTCATAGAGTTCCTTTGCTGCTGTTCCTTGCCCCATAATTACATGCTCATCATTAAAGGGATGAATCACAGTAGCACCTGTTTGCCGCACCACTTGGTCAAGGGTGGATGCCCTTGCTTCCACTGTAGGTTCGCAGAGGGTAATCAAACCTCCATATCCTTTAGTAGCTGTTTTTTTAATTTCTGGGGCATTTTTAGGCATGACGATATGAGCGGGCACTTCCAATATTGATGCTGCTCTTGCTACGGCTTGTGCGTGATTACCAGAGGAATGGGTCGCCAATCCATTTTTGAGCAGGTTAGATGGAAGCTTTAGAGCTGCATTCATGGCTCCTCTCATCTTGAAAGCTCCAATTTTTTGAAAATTTTCACACTTAAAATAAATATTAGCTCCAGTAATTTGATTTATACTGGTACAGGTCATAACCGGAGTTTGGTGAATATAGGGGGCGATGGCTACGTGGGCAGCATCAATATCTTTATTAGTTATCATTAGTTGGCCTCATTTAAACGTTCAGATGGTTTACAGTTTTTTGTAGTTCCTTTGATGTATTATTATGTATGTTTCGATAAACTCCTAATTATAGTAAAATAAAAAAATACGCTAAATGAAAGTACCCCGCTTAATGATCCAAACTATTGCGATTCTATTTGGATTATCATTTTTTATAGGATCAATTCTTCTTATTAACACACTGGTGACTGTTCCTGGCACTCCAATAAGTTACTATCCAGCAGCCCTTTTTTCGAATTTCATTTTTGCTATGGAACTAGGATTTTCTTTACCCTATCCTCAATTCTTAGGGCCTATTTTATGGCTTTTCATCACCTGGTTATGGTACTATTTAGTTTATCGAATACTCAATTATTTGTTTACGTAAGCTGCAGCGTCATATACACTAACCTTTTGCTGGTTACCTAAAGCGTAATTGAAACCTTTTAACATGGAAAATGCGCCATAAGTGCCATCTGGTTGAAGGGCAATATAGCCCACTTGAGCGTCAGGACCCGTTCCAAATTTATCGGCAATCCTTTTTACAGCCTCTTCACAAGCCGTTTGGGGATCAGCACCTTGTCGCATTAATTCGACAATTAAAAATGCTCCGAGCGTCTTCATTACCAATTCTCCCAATCCCGTAGCTACTGCTCCTCCAATTTCTCCGTCCACAAATAGGCCTGCACCTATAATTGGAGAATCGCCAACTCGACCGTGCATTTTGTAGGCCATACCACTAGTCGTACATGCACCAGCCATTACGCCATCTGAATCTACTGCCAGCATGCCAATAGTATCGTGTCGTTCGATATTAGGAATAGGTTTATATTCTTTTTCTACAAGCCATTTTTCCCAAGCTTTTTTGGACTTTTCGGTGAGGAGCTTTTCTTTTTGAAATCCTTTTTCCAGGGCAAATTGATAGGCTCCTTCTCCACTAAGCATAACATGAGGAGTATCTTCCATTACTTTTCGAGCTACCGAAATGGGGTGTTTGATGTCCTGAAGATAGGTGACACTTCCAGCATTGCCTTTGGCATCCATGATACAGGCATCGAGGGTAACTATGCCATCTCGATCGGGTAGCCCACCATACCCTACGGTTTGGTTATCGGGATTAGCTTCTTCAATTTTTACACCATTTTCTACTGCATCCAAAGGACTTCCTCCTTTTTGAAAGGTATTAATGGCTTCTTGAGCCGCTGCCTGGGTATTCCATGTGGAGATAACCAGGGGCCGGTCACTTTTACCGAAGGTGTAATTTTTTTCCATGTTTAAGGCTTTTATTGTGGAAGGGACACCTAAAGCGGAAAGAGTCCCAAATGCAGCGGTTTGTTTGATAAATGCTCTTCTGTTTTTCATAATCGTTGGTTTTATAATATTCCAGCAAAAAAATAAATGGCGGCGGTAATTCCTCCGGCTATGCTGGCATAAGGTAATTGTGTTTTTACATGATCGATATGGTCACTGGCGGATGCCATGGACGATAAAATGGTAGTATCTGAAATAGGGCTGCAATGGTCTCCGTAAACTCCCCCACCGAGAACTGCGGCAATCGTCATGTAAGGATCTGCCTGCATGGACTCCGACATGGGTATGGCAATAGCCATCATGATGGCAAAGGTGCCCCAGGAGGTGCCTGTAGAAAAGGCTATGAAACAAGTCACTAGAAAAATTAAAAAGGGAACCAATCCAGGTGAGAGCCATTCCTGGGCTATACTAGCCACATATTGGCCGGTTTCCATGGCTTTACACACGTTCCCAATGGCGAAGGCAAAGAGCATCAGCATAGCTAGGGGAACCATTTCAGAAGTGCCTTTGAGAATGAGTTGAATCATTTCTTTGAAACGCATGATTTTTTGAATGCGGTAAAAAAGAACAGTGGTTATAATGGAGGTGATCACTGCTATTAATACAGAAGTGCTGCCAGATCCTTGCCCTAGTGCAAATACAAATTGTTTGAATCGGGTACCATTAGGTAAATTGGAAATAGCACTTTCCCAGCCTGTATAGGCAAGCATGACCGGCATCATTGCAACCATTACCACAATGGGAAAAATCATATTTATGGGTCTGTAATGGATATTTGCCACCGGATCAATACTAGTAAGTTCATCTGAAACCATAGGCTTGGAGTCTGGATTCATTAATGCTCCTGTAGCTTTGGTTCGGTTTTCTGCTTTTGCCATCGGTCCGAAATCTTTATTGAATATTATAATGATCAGGACCAGGCCAAGTGCCAACATAGGATAAAAGTTGAGGCTAATAGCTTTGACCATGGTAGCAAAAGGATCTTGGAACCCTTGGGCTAAAAGCAAGGACATAATAAAAGCACCCCATCCATTAAATGGAATCAAAATACTGCTTGGAGCAGAACTAGAATCTGCTATGTAGGCTAATTTTTCTCGAGGGATTTTTAGTTGATCGAAAAGTGGTCGATATAAGGTTCCAACGGTTAGCACAGAAATACTGGACTCTACGAAAATGATAATACCGGTCAACCAAGCTAGTAGCTGCACTAATTTTCTTTGTGACCAGCGGTTTTTGGTTTCGATTCGAGCTAAGAAAAGGGTTACTTTCTGAATGAAACCCAATACACCTCCTGATTTTTGCATAAGGACAATAAGTGCTCCTACTAAAGCACAAAAAAGAATGGTTCGAGTATTTCCTGCGTCAGCAAATACGGAAACTAAGCCTTCAACGGTCGCCAAACTCCCCTCAATAAAATTAAAATCGGAAAGAATCAACCAACCCAGCCAAATTCCCAACAAAAGGGAAATATAAACCTGACGGGTGATTATGGCCAAAAAAATGGCCAAAATGGGTGGTAAGATGGAGAGAAAGCCGTATGATTCCATGACTGGGTATTTTTTCAAATATAATTTTTATAAATTTCAATTTTAAAAGAATAAAACTAATTTATGAAATTGCTTAGGTTGACTTTATTGATGAGTAGTTGTGTAGTGGCCAACTTATTGGCTCAAAATAATCCCTATACAGAATGGAATCATTTTGACGAAGTCGTCCAAAATACGACGGTGCTTAAGAATTCCTCCTTTCTATTGCCCATCAAAGATTTAAAAACCTCAGTATCTCTAATAAGTCTTGATGGGACGGATTTGGAGCCTTTAAAATCAGCTATTGGAAATTATGGCTATGAGGCTTATGAAGACGATTTGAATGCGGAATTGGTGGTAGGGGTTGTAGGAGAAAATTTATCTGCAGGTGAGGCGGTTTTATCTTTTATCAAAAGAAAATTGCCTAGCACCAGCAAGTTGATGGTTATTATATTAAACGAACCCAGGGAGGTTCAAAAACACTTGTCATTACTGCAGGGGGATATCGTTCTTATTGCAGAAAGTCCTGCTGAAGATGCTTTGTTTTATGCCGGGCAAGTTATGTATGGCGGCAGTCGTCCAACAGGTACCTTATCCAATGATTTGACTATATACTATAGGAAAGGATTTGGTTTGAATCTACCCGAGCCCAGTCGATTGGGCTATGCGGCTCCCAAAAGCGTGGGAATGGACGGTGAAAGGTTATCTCGGCAAATAGATTCTATAGTAAATTTTGGATTGAAGGAAAAGGCTTACCCTGGAGCTCAGGTTTTGGTAGCAAGAAAAGGGCAAATTGTATATCATCAGACCTACGGATTTCATGAATATGATTCCGACAGAGCAGTTGACAGAGAAGATTTGTACGACTATGCCTCCGTAACTAAAGTGAGTGCTTCTACTCCTGCCTTAATAAAATTACACGGCGAAGGGAAGTTTAACCCAGATCAAACGCTCGGCAGTTACGTTCCGTTTTTTAAACGGTCCGATAAGGAAGATTTAGTATTACGACGCATGCTTGCCCACCAATCTGGATTATTAGCTTGGATTCCTTTTTGGAGGGCCACCTTAAAACACAATAGTAATTATCCTTGGAAGGGAAAATGGGATAATGCTTTCGATAATGATTACCAGTTTAAGAATAGAACATTACAGAGGGATTCCAGTCAACGATATCCGATTAAAATTACCGATGATCTATGGTTACATGATGGGTATCTAAAAAAGATATATCGATCCATCAGAAAGTCTCCGCTTTCAAAGGATCCAAAATATGTTTATTCCGACTTGACCTTTCATATAATGCCCTTAGTTATACAAGAGATTACCGGTCAGCCATATGAAGATTATGTCAAGGAAAATATTCATCTTCCTATTGGAGCGACAACAACTACATACAATCCATTGAGGTTTTTCTCCAAAGAGCGTATGGTACCTACCGAGAGAGATACTTTTTTTCGAATGACTCAAATTCAAGGAACAGTGCACGATGAAGGAGCTATCATGATGGGCGGAATTTCAGGGAACGCTGGACTATTCAGTAAGGCGTTGGATTTGGCCAAATTATTTCAAATGTACCTCAATGGGGGCACCTATGGCAATCAACGAATATTACAAGAAGAATCCTTGGCGGAATTTACCAAGTGTCAGTACTGTGAGGAAGGTAACCACCGGGGTATGGGATTTGAAAGACCATTAATTGAATACGATTCCAATAGAAGTCCCGTTGCTGCTTCTACCAGTCCTTTGGCATTTGGACATTCTGGATATACAGGGACTTATGTTTGGGTAGACCCCAAAGAAGATTTACTTTTTATATTTTTCTCTAATCGGGTCCATCCCACGAGAAACAATCGCAAATTGTACCAATTGAGCATAAGACCGTCTATTCATCAAGTTTTATACGATGCCATCATTGATTAGCGGCTGGCTTCAAAATCATAGACCAATTTCCCCAACTTGGATAAAAAGGGAAATCCCAGGGTCTCGTATTCGTATTGGCCGTCATTGAGGGTTTGATTTTCATTGACATATAAGCCAGCCGAAAGCATAAACTCGATTCCTTCGGAAGGATTATGAAAATAAGCTATATCGCTTAAAAAACCGTAAGCCAAGCCCACCTTATTGTAAATTTTTAACCCTTCAGGAGCTGGATAAGTGCCATCTCCCATCAGTAGGAATTTGACATAATTATCAGGAATATCACTGTAGTTGGGATAATTAGACGAAGAAGGCCACATTGATAAATATTCCATAACCCGCTCGCGATCCTCAGCATTGATATTGAACGTTCGATGGGGAGATTCGACGTCATTAGGGAAAATAAATGCTTTTAAAAGTTCATGCAGATCTTGAAGGTCAACCAAATTTTTATCCCCGAAATACAGGGGCTCCTTAACTAATTCTCCTGCTTCATCCACATAGGCCTCTCCCAAAGCAGTTTCTCCCCGCTCCAATCTCGGTAGATCAGTGCACCCCACCTCTCCTTTGTGGAATAGCAATTGGTTATCCACATGGAAAGAAACCGGATTCGTCAGCATATTTGTTTCGAAATCGTAATTTGGCGCAGACAACCGATGAATAATTTCACTTTTTAAATATCCCTTTTCTCGTATTTTTTGATTGATGTAGCAAGGTCCTAACAATTCGTATAGCCTATTGAAAGCATCGTTATCACTGACCAAAAATATTTTTTTCACGTAGTGGTCAACGGAGGGAAGGAGATCCTCTGCAGTCGAATCACTCACCACTCCTGTTTGAGGAAAACTCCCTTGTCCAGTAACCATAGTCGTATGGGCATCCAATCCCTTAATGCGCAGTTCGTTTAAATATTCCAGGGCGAGAAAGGCAACCGGCATTTTCACCGTACTAGCAGGATAAAAATAAGCGTCTGGGGTAGGGCGATACTCATAATCCTTAAATTCCACCTCCCCACTTTCCTTTCTTTCGATTTGCGTATAAATGATTTGGATTCGGTACTCCTCGGGGTTCATCAAAACCGCACCTAATTCAATAGCATGATTCTTTAAAATTTTTATCAGGGGATTATCTTGAGCCATACCAGGGTTCAAAAGCAGCACTAGTAAAAGGTGGAGCAAAATCTTTTTCATAAATTTTCTTTTATCAATTGAATGAGTTGATGGAGATCTTGTTGGGTATGTAGTGCATTGATCACCACCCTATTAATTTTTGGAGAGTGGGGTGCCGGATAGGGAAAAGCGGATATCAAAATATTTTTTTTGTTGGCCAATTCATCCAGCTCGGGTATCAAAATTACTGTAACCGGATAGTGTGGTATTTTTTGAATGGTGGAGTAAGGGTCCAATTCTCGGTGAAAATAATCAATGTTGTTGATTAGCCTATCCCATCTATCCAATAAGGAAGGAAAGACTTCGTCAAAAGCGTACAAAAAAGCAGGAATGGGAGGACTGGCTCCCCTAAAGAATGCTTGATATCGGAGACGCGAAATAAGAGCAGTCTCCCCCAGTAAAAGGCCTGCTGGTAATCCCCAAGCTTTACCGGTAGATGCCGTAATAAGAATTTGCAGATTGGGAAAAGTTTGCTTTAAATACTGATAACTTCCCCTACCCTGATGAGTAATTCCAAGGGCATGCGAATCATCAACAACTAGAGTAACTCGTTCTGGATATTTAATTTCACGTAAAACAGAGAAATCGTATTGGTGCACCCCTAATGAATCTACGGCATTGCAGAATATAGCTGACTGGGCTTCCTTGCTATTGATATTTTTTACCGTTTGAATCAACCAATCTAAGAATGGTTGCTCCTCATTGGATGGTTCTCTTGCTGTTATGGCGGGGTGGGCATCGGGTGCAAAGTAACAGTCGTGCAAAGATTCAAAATATCGGACGGCCAATTGCCCAGCCAGGGTTCCTGAGGAAACCAGTATTGCGGCAGGAGCACCAATGGTATGTGCTAATTTTTCCTCCATTTTGCCAAATAATAGCACTTCTGGAGGGGAGGCTCTTGAAGATCCATAATTGGCCCCATATTTTTCAATACCCATTTGAATAGCACGTTGATAAGCATCATAATGAGGCATTCCTAAATAAGCCGTTCCGGCAAAATAAAGCCACTTTTCTCCTGCGGAATTAATGAATGTCCTTCCAGGGATGCTATGGGCAGTATTCATACCGGATTATTTTGGAGTAAAATAGCGCCTGTTCCTGATCCCTTTGATAGGGTAACTACACCATTGGACATCATTAAGGGTTGCCCTGGATCATTTTGAATCAAAAGGGGGCCATCCATATCCACGTAATCTAATGCGGGAAGTAATTGGGCAATGGCAGCAATGCCTATAGAGGACTCAGTCATACATCCTACCATTATTTGTAATCCCAATTGTTGCGCTTTTTGTATCATTTGTCTAGCAGGTGTTAATCCTCCACATTTCATTAATTTGATATTGATTCCGTCAAATCCCTCCGCACACTTTTCCACATCCTCCAATATCTGACAACTTTCATCTGCTATAAAAGGAATATTGCTATGACTTTTCAATTTAGGCATTAATGAATCATTGGCAACAGGTAAGGGTTGCTCAATCATTTCTATTTTTGATGCTGCCATGGCATCAACGAGCTCAAAAGCATTCAAGGGTGTCCAGCCCGTATTGGCATCTATTCTTAGGCGGGCCACCGTTGCTTTCCTTATGGCAGCTATAGTTGCTCGATCATCTTGCCCACCTAATTTGATTTTATAAATAGGCCAGGGAAATGCTGCTATTTTTTCTAACATTTCAGAAATATCTCCTAAGCCTATGGTGTAATTGGTCAAGGGAATGCTGGAGTGGTCGTCAAACCAGTATTGATGCAGGGGTATGCCCTTCATTTTACCCCAAAGGTCATTGGCAGCTACGTCCAATGCACACCTCAAAAAAGGATGTTTCCCAAGGATTGGAAAAATATCCGCGTAATATTGCTCGGGATGCTCCAGAGGAATTTTTATTAATTCTGGAAGTAATTTTTTCATAGTGGATACCATACCATCTAAGGTAAGCCCATAATAGCTTGTTGCAGTGGCTTCCCCGTAGCCACTAAGGCCATCTTTTTGCATTTCTACAATGAGGGTAGGCTGAGAAAGTCTGCTGCCATGGCTGATTCTGAAAGGGCTTTTGAGCTGCAAAGAAAAGGTATGAAGTTGTATATTCATGATTATATCACCGGACTTTCCAATAGCGTTAAAGAGAATTTATCGGTATCAATAGCAGCTTGAAGCCCAATGGGTAAGGTCGTCATTTGGTCAATATGCCCCCAGGTATATCCGTACCCAAGAGGTTTATCGAAAAATTTAAAAGCACTCAAGAGCGTTTGCTTCAAACTAAGAGAAAGGTCTCCACTATCCGCTTCACAGTCGGTGAAATGGCCTAAAACAATCCCCTCGGCCTCGTGAATATTAGTGCCTTGTTGGATTTGAGTAATCATCCGATCTATGCGATAGGGTTTTTCTCCAATTTCTTCCATAAATACAATTTTACCTTTTAGATCAGGCATCCAAGGAGTACCTACGGCTGACGCCAAAAGGGTTAAATTACCTCCAAACAGTAAACCTTTAGCTTTACCCGGCCGAATAGTAAAGGGTGCCAAGCCATTTATTTGCTCCTCACTCTTAGGCATATTCAAAGAAGCAGCGGCTGTGAAAAGCGTCTGTTGCAGCCATTTTCTGGTATAGGAGGAAAATTCTGAAGATCCAACAGGGCCATGGAAAGTAATCAAACCAGTTTTAAGGGTAACAGCGTGTAGTAAAATGGTAATATCACTGAATCCGATTAAGATTTTCGGATTTTTTTGAATAAGATTAAAATCCAAATGCGGCAACAATTGAGCACATCCATATCCTCCTCTGGCACACCAAACTGCCTTGATATCTGGATGGGCAAAAGCTTGGTGTAAATCAGCAACTCGCTCTTCAACTGTTCCAGCAGTATATCCTTTTTTAGCTCGAATGTGATCAGAAAGAAATACCCGGAGTCCCAAACTCTCTAAATTTTGAATAGCCTTTTGTAGGGGTTCATCTCCAATAAAACTCCCTGGAGTTACCAACATAACGGCATCTCCTTTTTTCAATCGTTGAGGTTTGATTGGAGCAGCAGGAGGGATATTTATTCGTTTGGAAAGTGCCCATAAGGGGAGAAGAGAAAGGGATCTTGAGGTAAATGAGCGTCGGTTCATTATTTTTTTCAATTTTATAAAAAATCTTTTTTGGCTTAATGAGGTTAATATACTACCATCTGTTGCTAAAAGACTACATTGTAAAATTAATGTCTATCTGGGAATGTTAAAGAAGGGGATTATCTTTTTTTTATTGGGATGGCTTATTCTTGATTTGCAAGGGCAAACGCCCTTTTCTTGTGAGGGACAGTTTTACATTACTTTAACCAATTCATCCAGTTCCGGATTAAGTGAAGTCACTATTGACCCGATCAGCCAAAACGTTGTTTTTAGAACCGTCCGCAGCAATATGCAGGTTCAAATTAACGCCATAGGTTACAGGAGCACTGACAATTTAATATACGGGGTTCATCCAATAGAACATTACCTTTATCAAGTGGATAGAAATGGTTCTGTCATTCAGCTGGATAAACTTAATTTGAATAGCGATTATGTTTATTTCGCAGGGGATATCACTCCTGATGGCCAATATTTAATATTAATTGGAGCGACCAATACCGGAGCACCGGGTTCTAATGGCCAAGACAGAGAATTAGTTAGGGTTAATTTGGAGGACTCCAACTATCCTACTAGTACCGTTCCACTTTCAGGGTTACCTGTGCGGATGTTAGATATAGCCTTTGATCCGATTTCGGGAAATTTATATGGGTATGATTCGAACGACGACAGATTAATGTTAGTGGATATGGTTACGGGAGCTGTGACCACTAATTATGCTAGAACTCCACTTTTAGGATTTGCAGGTTCTCTATTTTTTGATGCATTTGGAAGGCTTTTCGCCTATGGAAGTGTAGGAGGGTTTTCTCAAAATACATTGGTTCAGATTGATAAGGAAAGGGGAAAGGTTACCATCGAAGCTTCGGGCCCTTCCGCTCAGGGTACAGATGCTTGCTCCTGTCCTTATACCATTGAAATGAGCAAAACTGTTTGGCCAGAGATCACCGTAGGGTGTAGCGAGGTAGAATACTCCTTCACCATTGCTAATTCATCTGGTAAACTTCAAAGTGGTATTGATTTTTATGACGCACTTCCAGATGGCTTTTCTTTTGTCGAATTGAAGAAAAACCCCTTTGGAGGACAATTGAGAAGTCAAACTGGAGATGAGGAACTTCTGATTGAAAATATGAGTGTGCCCCAGGGTATAGATACTTTGATTGCTTTGGTTCAGGTAGGAGAAGTATCCTCAGGAACCTATAAAAATCAAGCTGTATTGACCAATCTTTCAGAATCTCTTGGCGGGTTTCGATACTCGGATAACCCAGCTACTGTAGTAGAAGCGGATAGCACTCCATTAACTGTCATCAGCTTAGGAACCGATGACCAATATCGATCGGCTTACTTTTGTTCAGGAGAGTCGGCGACTTTGGATGTGACTTTCCCGGGCGCTACATACGCTTGGAGTACTGGGGAAGAGACACCAACTATTGCGGTCAATCAAGGAGGATTATACGCTGTGGAGGTAACTGCTGGATGCGGTAGTATTGATGTTTATTACGAAGTAGAAGAGGCGTTTGTTCAAATTGAATTTGAACCTGATCAGTACACTATCGAACTAGGAGATAGTTTGTATTTGGAACCTAAAGTAACTTCTAATACTACAAGCCTTAGGTATCAATGGGTAGTAAATGAGGAAAATTTTATCTCTTGCTCAAATTGTCGGGAAACTTGGCTATTGCCTTTATTTTCAGGTGATTTTTATTTCAATGTCACCACGGAACAAAACTGTCAGGATGAAGCTTTTGTCCAAATCGAAGTAGAAAAACCCCGACGAATATATATTCCCAATGCTTTTTCTCCTAATGGAGATGGCATTAACGATGTATTTTATATCATGGGCAATGGATTTGCAAAGGTAACATCCATAATTATTGCAAATCGATGGGGAAATATCGTGTACGAAAGCGGTGGATGTTCCATCAATGACTCCAACTGTTCATGGGATGGTTCTTATAAAGGGCGCTCTCTCAATCCAGGAGTTTTTATTTACACCGCTCAAGTAGAGTTTTTAGACGGAGCTACTCAACAATATTCCGGTTTGATCAATTTAATAAAATAAAACAAATTGTTTTTTATATTTTAGCCGAATAATACCCAGCATGGAAAAATACACAGAAGACAATATAAAGTCATTGGATTGGCGGGAGCACATCAGAATGAGACCTGGAATGTATATCGGTAAACTAGGGGATGGGTCAGGTTCAGATGATGGAATTTACATTTTAGTAAAAGAGGTAATTGACAACTGTATTGATGAGTATGTAATGGGTTTCGGTAATAAAATAGATGTCGAAATAGATCAGCAAAAGGTCGCGATTCGAGATTACGGAAGAGGAATCCCGTTAGGAAAAGTGGTAGAGTGTGTCTCTAAAATCAATACGGGAGGAAAATACGATTCAAAGGCTTTTAAAAAGTCAGTGGGATTAAATGGTGTTGGAACTAAAGCAGTTAATGCCCTTTCAGACTATTTTAAGGTAAGTGCTTTTAGAGAGGGGAAAGCTAAAGTGGCGGAATTTGAAAAGGGAATAATCATTAATGACCATAAAATAGGTAAATCTGATGAGCAGAATGGCACGGAGGTGGTTTTTCAGCCAGATGCCTCCATTTTTAAAAATTTCAAATACAGAATTGATTATTTAAACAATCAACTCTGGAATTATGCCTTTTTGAATGCCGGATTAAAAATACACTTCAACGGCCAAGTTTTTTATTCTCGAAATGGTTTACTGGACTTATTGGAAAAAAGAACGTCTAGTGAGCAGGTGAGGTACCCAATTATTCACATGAAAGGAGAAGACATTGAAATTGCCTTTACTCATGGGAACCAATATGGGGAGCAATATTATTCCTTTGTCAATGGTCAGCATACCACTCAAGGAGGGACGCATTTAATGGCCTTCAGAGAGGCAGTAGTTAAAACGGTAAATGAGCATTTTGATGCCAATTGGGATCGCAAAGATATTTTAGCATCCATCATAGGAGCCATTAGCGTAAGGGTAGAAGAACCTGTTTTCGAGTCTCAAACTAAAACCAAGTTGGGTTCTGTAGAGATGGGGCCAGAGGGACCTACTGTCAGAACTTATA
This sequence comes from uncultured Saprospirales bacterium, assembly GCA_937926355.1. Taxonomy (GTDB): domain Bacteria; phylum Bacteroidota; class Bacteroidia; order Chitinophagales; family Saprospiraceae; genus CALAZP01. The sequence goes on along the minus strand of CALAZP010000093.1, from coordinate 2,099 downwards.
TCGTTAATTTTGTCAAAGAACAATTAGATAATTTTCTACACCGAAATGCGGAAGTCAAGGAAGCGATAAAAAAACGAATACTTCAATCGGAAAGAGAACGAAAAGAAATAGCGGGGATTAAATCTCTAGCGAATAAACGGGCTAAAAAGGCCAATCTACACAACAAAAAATTAAGGGACTGTAGAATTCACTTTAATGATAGTACCCGAAAATTCGAAGAAGAAGATTTAAAGCAAACCACCATATTTATTACAGAGGGAGATTCAGCTAGCGGTTCTATAACTAAGGCACGTGACGTGCAAACTCAAGCAGTATTTAGCCTCAGAGGAAAGCCTTTAAACTGTTATGGATTAAGTAAAAAGGTAGTTTATGAAAATGAGGAGTTTAATTTACTACAACACGCTTTAGATATCGAAGATGGAATAGATGGTCTAAGGTATAATCGGGTAGTAATTGCGACTGATGCTGACGTTGATGGTATGCATATTCGTCTATTACTTTTGACCTTTTTCCTTCAATTTTTTCCCGATTTAGTGAGATCTGGCCATCTTTTCATATTGGAAACTCCTTTGTTTAGAGTTCGAGATAAACAGCAGACGTTTTATTGTTATGATGAAACAGAAAAGGCTCAAGCTATTCGTAAATTAAGGGGCAAACCAGAAATCACCAGGTTTAAGGGATTAGGAGAAATTTCTCCTAACGAGTTTAGTGATTTTATAGGAGCCAATATTAAACTCGAACCGGTCGTTCTAAACGATGAAACGGACATAGATGCTGTATTGAGCTACTATATGGGAAAAAATACGCCTACCAGACAAGATTTCATCATTGATCACCTCAAAGTAGAGAAAGATTCTGCACCAGAAGTGGACACTTTGGCAGTAGTCTAATCTTTAAGTGACGCTTTGTCTTAAAAATGCCATTTTTCTTGAAATGGCACGACTATTGACTGCTAATACTAGGAGTAAATTTTTAATTGTGGTAAGAAAAAATAATATGTTTGAAGACCTATTTGCAAATCAGGCGCTTGAGGATGAGGGAGAATTTTTGCCTTTGGTAACTGTAGAAGAAGACGGGGAGGCTAAGGAAGATGAAAAGTTTCCAGAGATTCTACCATTATTGGCATTAAAGAACACTGTTTTATTTCCGGGAATTGTCATCCCCATTACAGTGGGTAGGGACAAATCTATAAAAGCTATTCAAAAGGCTCATAAGGCCAATAAAATGATTGGGGTTCTATCCCAAATGGATACGAATCAGGAGGAACCTGAAATCGATGATTTATATCAAATTGGTTGTATTGCCAAAATTTTGAAATTGATTAAAATGCCTGATGGTAGCACAACTGCTATCCTTCAGGGCCGTAAGCGGTTTAGTTTGGAGGAGTTAACATCCAACGAACCTTTTATGGAAGGTAAGGTATTGCCATTGTCTTATGTATATCCTAAAGATAAATTGGAATTTGAGGCCTTAATTTCCTCTATTTTGGATTTGGCCAAACAGATTATAGAATTGTCTCCGAATATTCCATCTGAAGCAGTTTTGATGCTTAAGAATATGAAGAGTCCTTCATTTTTATTGAATTTCATAGCTTCCAATCTCGGAAGTAAAGTGGGTGTCAAACAAAGTATTTTAGAGCAGAATGATTTGTCTAAAAAGGCCAATCGAATTTTGGAATTAATGCATGAAGAATTTCAGTTATTGGAAATTAAAGATCAGATTGAATCCAAAGTTAGGGTCGATATAGAGAAGCAGCAAAGAGATTACTTCCTCAATCAACAATTGAAAACCATTCAAGAAGAATTGGGTCAGAATCCCCAAGAAGAAGAAGTCCTTGAATTGATGAAGAAGGCTGAAAAAAAGAAATGGCCTGAACATGCCCAAAAGGTTTTTACGAAGGAAATTCAAAAACTAAAAAGAATGAATCCTCAGGTAGCTGAGTATTCCATACAACTAAACTATTTGGATTTATTGGTTGACCTGCCTTGGAATCAACAGACCAAGGATAATTTTAATTTAAAGAAGGTCAAAACGGTACTGGACAAGGACCATTATGGTCTTGAAAAGGTCAAGGAGCGTATTCTGGAGCATTTAGCTGT
>CALAZP010000092.1 GCA_937926355.1 uncultured Saprospirales bacterium | reverse complement strand
GTATAATACCATGATGCTAATCTGCCACTATTCCCAGTTTCAATGAATAGGTAAAATCTTCCATTATACTGGAAGATTTCTTACATTTGTAATGAAAGAAATTAAAGAATAGGAATTGGTTTATGATTAGGCAAGAGGAAATAGCAATAGTGATTAGCTCCCAGAGAGAAGTTTTCCTTAAACAAGAAAGCGGTTTCAAGCGGGATGCTTTAGATAAAATTCCAATTGCAAATTCATTTGCAACCATCATCACTGGTTTAAGGCGTTGTGGAAAAAGTACTTTATTGCTGCAGCTACTCCGCACTAAGTACCAAGATGCTATTTACCTTAATTTTGATGATATCCGTTTATCAGGTTTTGAAACAAGTGATTTTATCAGGATTCATAGAGAAATAAAAAAGCGTGGTATTCAGGTCCTGTTTTTTGATGAAATACAGGTAATTAAAAACTGGGAAACTTTTGTAAATCAACTTTTACGGGAGGGCTACAAAATTTTTATTACCGGATCCAATGCGGCAATGTTGAGTGTAGATTTAGGAACTTATTTAACTGGAAGACATTTATCCATGGAGTTGTTTCCTTTTTCCTATTCTGAATATATCAAATATAAAAGCATCAAAAGTTCTGAATTGGCTGTCGAAACCTACCTCAAAACAGGCGGCATACCCGAATTTATAAAAACAGGCTACTCCCAGATCATTTATACCTTGGTGGATGATATTTTGGTTAGAGATATTGCCCTTCGACACTCCGTACGAGATATCAATTCCTTACGTCAATTGGCTGTTTATCTGATTAGTAATATAGGCAACTTGGTATCTGCCAATAAATTAGTGGGTATGTTTGAAATCAAATCGGCAACCACATTTTTAGAGTATTTTTCTTTTCTGAAAGATGCTTATTTAATAGAATTAGTGCCTTTATATAATCACTCCTTGAAAGTTCAAGCTAGAAATCCAAAAAAAGTATATGTCATGGACCTGGGTATTTATTCGGAGCTATCTGTTTCCACAAGTGATAATTTAGGCAGGCGTTTCGAAAACCTGGTATTTTTAGAACTCCGAAGGCGATACCAAAAATTATTTTATTATAAAAATCAGGGTGAATGTGATTTTATCACGATGGAAAAAGGTCAATTAAAGGAGGCCATTCAGATATGCTTGCATGTCAGTGAAGAGAATTTTAATCGAGAGTTGAGCGGCGTTTTGGAAGCCATGGAAGATTTAAAAATCAGCATTGGCTTTATTATCACCATGAACCAAAGTGATATCATTGAAAAGAATGGCTTGAAAGTTATAATGATTCCAGCACATGAATTTCTATCTAAAACTTAGTGAAGTCTACCAACCCCTCCTACCCGATTAAACATGCGGTCTTGGGAATCCTTAGATATTCTGAGGCGAATTTCGTAAGAGCCAGCGGCATTTATCTAATTGACCTAAGAGATTTGCTCCTTTGGTTGGCTTCATATACTTTTTTTAAGGATTAGCAAAAAATCAAGATTTACTAAGAACCAAATTGTAAAGATGCTCAATAAATATCTAGCAGGTAAAAGTGTTCAAGAATTGTAAGAAGAAATATCAAGGCATGGAATGAAGGTCAGAAATGAGGTGCAGATTTATAAATTTAATACGAAGGCCTTAGCGACAGCTCAGACAAATTATTACTATTTTTACCATCATGATACAGCTGATATCAAATAGAATGGATGAAATCATTTCCCTTTGCAAGAAGCATAAGGTAAAAGCCATTTCCGTTTTCGGTTCGGCTGCTCGTAATGCCATGACTGCTTCCAGCGATATTGATTTACTTGTCGAATTCTCAGAAGATATAGACGTATTGGACTACGCTGACAATTACTTCTCTTTTTTAGAAAGCATGGAGCAGATAACCGGTCGAAAAATTGACCTTTTATCAGTTAACGCGCTTCGTAACCCAGTTCTTAAAGAGGAGATTAATCGATCTAAAATAGATCTTTATGCAGCCCAAGGTTTTGAAATACCTGTTGGACATTGAGAGCATTATTTCTGAAATCGAGATAATCAAAACAGGTGTCGGAAATGATTTTTCAGCGTTTAACGATAATGTTATCCTACAAAGGGCAGTGGAGCGTGAACTTGAGATAATTGGTGAAGCGGTAAAAAAATTGCTTGAAATCTAACCCGATTGTGAAATCTCAGTTTCAAAGAAAATTATTGGCCTTCGAAACATCATTTCTCACGCATATGATTCTGTTGAACCAGAATTGATCTGGGGAATCATCCAACGGGACATCCCTAAGCTCTCGGATGAAATTCAAGAATTAAAGAACACTTGAATGTTTATGACCTCTCCCCATAAAAGGTAGACTTTCCAGTTTTTCAAACGATTTAAAAATATAAAATTTCAAATGGAGGATTATCAAAAAATCAAGATTTACCGAGAACCAAATTGTAAAAATTCTTAAAGAATATGTAACAGGTTATAGTTGGAAGAAGAAATATCGAGGCATGGAATGGAGGTCAGAAATGAAGTGTAGATTTAAGGGTAGTTGCGGTACATTCTCAAAAATTTTAATTGTACGGTTATTTGCCGTATATTTTTAAAAAATATCCATATCATAGAAGCCAAGATAAGTAAAGGTGAGCGCATCGAGTTACGAGTATCCGCCGCTGACAAAAGGATTTTCAGAAGAGCACAAGAACTAAGCGGGGATAGGTCTTTCAGCAGTTTTATTATAAGAGTAGTCAAACAATATGCTGAAGAAATCTTGGCAAATAATGACAGAATTATTGCTTCTGAAAAAGATCGTAAAATTTTCTTTGATGCCGTATTCGGAAATTCAAAACCCAATAAAAACTTGGTTGAGGCCGCTAAAAGATACCAATCTAAAAACACCTAAAATTTGGTTATATCCTTATTAGAT
>CALAZP010000091.1 GCA_937926355.1 uncultured Saprospirales bacterium | reverse complement strand
GTATCGGCTTATTTTTGCCACAATTCTTATGTAGCTCAGGTGATGGATATAACGGTAGAAAATGGTAAAACAACTGTAGATAAGGTGCATTGTGCAATTGATTGCGGTATTGTAGTCAATCCGATTGCTGCGACCAACCTTGCTGAAGGCGGTATTGTAGACGGAATTGGCCATGCCTTATACAGTGAAATTCGCTTCAAAGAAGGAGCTCCTGAAGCACAGAATTACGATAAATACAAGTTAATTAGGCACAGTGAAGCACCCAAATCTATTGACGTGCACTTTGTGCAAAACGAAATTGATCCAACGGGCTTAGGGGAACCTTTAAATCCACCTATTGTGGGTGCCTTGGCTAATGCTATGTATAAAGCCACAGGCAAAAGAATGTATCATCAGCCTTTTTTGGGTGACCGGAAGGTGCTGGGTTAAAAATACCCGTTAGGAAGTGATCAAGTGGTACTAATTGGCTTTTGGCCAGATGGACTGCAGGGGGTAAATCCATCCTTGGCTTCCTTGAACGGTAATGGAATTATAGGGTTCCTGAGGAAAAACCCTCGTGGTTAAAACTAATCTACCAGCATCCACAAATAGTTCTACAGAGGAGTGGTCTACCAGTAGGGTCATTAGCTTGGTGGTATTTTGCTCCAAAGGCATAGTTGCCGTTATAGTACGAGCAAATTCTGGGTGAAAATCAGCCAGGCCAGCTTGAGTGCGATCCACTACTACTTGGTCTTCATCAAATCGAATAGCAAGAGTTTCCCCCAGGCTATTTTCGATATTAATTACTGTCGGCCATTCCGCTCCGTTTAACCCCACCTCAAAAGTACCAGGTAAATTATTCAGTTTGATGCCATCTGTCACTTCCATTCTTTCTCCACGGAGCTGATTCAAAGCATGAAGAGGTTGAGCTAAGATTTGGTAGCCATTCTTTGTCTTTTCCAGGCTTAAGGTACGGGGAATAGTCATGGCACTTCTCCAAGGGGCAGTAGGGGTCGCATTGGCGTATTGCCAATTGCTCATCCATCCAAGAAAAATCGGCCCGTTAGTCTCGGATGGTAGATTCGACCAAGTGACGCCAGCGTAGTTATCGGGCCCGTAGTCCAACCAGCGAACCAAACTATCTTGGGACGTGAAATCCTTTCCATCGAAATCACCAACAAAATACTGGGTTGCCGATCCCATATTAGGGCCTCCGGGATTGATACTTACTAAAAGGACATATCGAGTTGAGCCATCATCAGCTACCACGGGAAATAAATCAGGGCATTCCCATACGCCACTTTTGGCACCTATATTTTTACCGAAGGTGCTTTCCAACATCCAATTAATCAGGTTGGGCGAACTGTAGAAATGAATAACGTCTTGAACAGCCAAAGCCATCACCCACTTTTGAGAAGCTTCATGCCAATGCACCTTGGGGTCTCTAAAATCTCTTATACCGGGATTGGGTAAGACAGGATTACCTGCATATTTGGTCCAGGTTCGGCCTTTATCGGTGCTGTAGGCTAAGCTCTGGGTTTGAAAATCCTGGGCACCTTGCTCCGCACTTTCGCCATCGTGGTGAGTAAAAATAGCTACCAAAGGGGGATGGTCTTCTTTTCCCAATCCACTAGTATTATGGTGGTCATAAACGGCGCTACCTGAAAAAATGGTACCCAAGGAATCCGGGTATAAAGCGATGGGGAGAT
>CALAZP010000090.1 GCA_937926355.1 uncultured Saprospirales bacterium | reverse complement strand
CCGCGACCCTCAGCTTGGAAGGCTGATGCTCTACCAACTGAGCTACGCCCGCATTTTACCTAAAGATTCCAACCTTTAGGCTCACTGCCAATACCCCGGAAGGTATCGATCAGTGGGGGTGATAGGATTCGAACCTATTCAGTCATAAACAACAGATTTACAGTCTGCCCCGTCTCTCCAACTTCGGCGCACCCCCTAAAGTCAATCTTCTGGAGCCAGTGGAGGGATTCGAACCCCCGACCCGCTGATTACAAATCAGCTGCTCTGGCCAACTGAGCTACACTGGCAATTTAATTCAGTAAGATTGAACTATAACGTTATTTCAATATACCTTTAATACTTTATTCAGAGCATTCTCCGAAAAGCGATTGCAAAGATAATTGAATTATGCAAAAAGAAAAATAAGTTTTGGTTTTTTTTATTCAGCTTTTGGATGTGCCTTTTCGTATACCTCTTGTAAACGCTTGATGGAATTATGGGTATAAATTTGTGTAGCTGATAAACCAGTATGGCCTAAAAGATCCTTAATAGCATTTAAGTCGGCTCCTTCATTGGATAAGTGAGTAGCAAAAGTATGCCTCAAAACATGAGGACTTCCCTTTCCAAAATGCCCCGCACGTTGAAGATGCTTGGTTACAATACCATATATGAGTTTAGGATATATTCTTCTCCCCCTATCCGTTAACCAAAAGACCTCTTCAATTGAAAGAGTTGGAAATTCCCTTTTCCTAATCTCACTGTATTTTTTATACATTTTCCAGGTTGCTTTCCCTATAGGAATCCATCTTTCTTTTCCTCCCTTACCTAAAACTTTCAATACACCGAGATTCGAATCGAAAGAGTTGGCTCCTAACTGAATAAGCTCAGCTCTTCTAATACCTGTATAGTACAATAAATGAATGATAAAAAAATCTCTGATACCGGTATAATCCTTTCCGTAAGCCGTGGGATCTAACAACTTATCTATTGCTGTCAATTCGACATACTCTGGTAATCTCTTTCGAACTTTAGGCAGAACAATACCATCCATTACCTTTTCTACTATTCTACCCTCTCTATATAAAAATTTAAAGAAACTTCTTAAAGATCCCATTTTTCGGTGAATAGACCTATTGGTCAATCCACGCTCGACCAACTCAACCATCCAGGAGCGAATAATAGCAGTAGATATTTTATCCAAAGAAGCAATATTCATATTTCTTATAAACAAAAAGAAATCATCCAAATCACTTTGATAGGCATTAACCGTATGAATAGAATATTGCTTTTCAAATTGAATATAATTCAAAAAACTATGAAGCTCAGAATCTAACATTTAATTCTTTTGAATGATTAACGGCTGACTTCCAATATTAGTCTGTATGAGATAAAACCCAGAAGGCAAAAAACCAATATCGAAATTTTGATTATCCATCCCTTTTCCATTCCATTGTGCTTCCAAACTACCTGAAACATTATAAATCTTAACAAATTCAATTTTATGCTTTTCACTAAAATCAAGTTGGAAGTAATCACGAGCAGGATTTGGGGTAATTTTCCATTTAGTTACATCAGCTAGCCTTTCATTAACTGGAGTACTTCCACAAAAAGAATTATTGGGGTTCAACTCCAATGGATAACCATTTTCCAAATCCTTATTTATAAAAGCAGGGTAATCTGTTGGATATCTATTGAATCTAAATGTCAAATTATTATTGGAACCCAGCTCCGTACCTTGTGTAACAGGCTCTCCTCCTTTTAACGGGATAATATATTCCCATACCAATTCATTATTAGGATGGAGTTCTATAGCATACCCCCATCTGCCATAAAGCACTAACCAATTTCCATTGGGTAAACTTTGAATACTCGAAAGTCCATCAGATAGATCTTTGGGTGAATCTTCAGGGTGTTGAATAATGAGATCTTCCTTTTCAGGAAGAAAAATACCCTCAGAGGTATCATACCCATTATTTTCTAAATCTATTGCGGTAGCTACCACCATTCCTACAGAATACTCATCGGAATATCTATTATTAAACAGCACCATTTTTCCAAATTCATTAGTACCAGGTTGTGCTAATGGATTCAACCACTGCACATCATGCTGAAAAAATAAGTGTTGGGTAGTTTCTTGATTCTTAATATAGGTTTTTGGATTACCCCATCTGTATAAGAGTTGCCCTCCTTTTCCAAAAACACCACCTGAATCTGAACGGGCTTCCTCCAAACTGGTACTGTGATCTATAATCCAAAACTCATTAAAATAGGGAACGCTTAAAACAATTTGATCCAATACAGGATTGTAATCTATGGAATTGATATGTAACCAGTCTGGATGGCCATTGTGCTCATCATAATTGATATCAATTTTGCCATAATTACCGTGAACCATCCCAAAATTGTCAAGCTCCTCATCTTGACTTTGAACCAAATGATCCCAAACCCTCCACTTCCAAACAATACTATCTTCTTCAGGGTTCCATTCCATAATTATTTCTGACCATACTTCACCATTGGGTATTAATTCAGGTTTTCTCCCCGCAAGAAGAGCATCCTCCTCTCCAATTCTTTCCCATGCAATCATCAAAAGATTACCATTAGGTAATGGTTCAATATCGTGATGTAACCGAAAAGAATCATTATTTAATACAAATCGATTAAGAATATCGCTTTCCCAATCTACTAAATCGACAAATTGGCCACCACCTCCAGCCCAGATGGCATCGTTAAGAATATTGTTAGGACGACTACATCTAGCAAGTAGTCCATTTTCTAATAGATAAACTGAATTACCAGGTCGCATAGTATCTGCCAAAGTCCAGGTATGAACTACTTCTCCACAATTATTCAATAAATAGGTAGTAGATTGGTTGTGAGGAAAAAACAAATTCAATCCTGGCGATACTTCAGTGTTTTCATACTTCAGTAATCCTACTGTATTTTGTTAATTCCCAAAATAAAACATACTAAGTAAGCCCAACACATGAATCATTCTTTTCATGGCAGATCATTTTAAAATCAAAAAAAAAGCCATACCCCACTAGAGTGGAGTATGGCTTAAAATCATTAATAACGATTACTTCAAACTAAATGGCCAATCGGCACCACCTGTATATTTAATAACAGCAGAGCCAAATTCACCATAAGTATTCTCCCAGTTAATGGTCCACTCGTTACCATTAATTTCTGAATCATACGTCCAAGTATCACCATATACATCGGTAAAACCAGTAAATGAAACCTCAGCACAAACATCTGTGAAGCTTAAATCTCCAGCTCCACTACCGCCACCATAGCAAACTCCATAAGTACCAAATGACCAATCGTTAAACTGATATTTACCACCACCTAAAGCTTGAATAGATACAGAACCAGAGGTCTCGGGACCACCACACCAATAATCAGTAGAGGTATATTCATAAGACCCGCCCAAATCCGAAGGACACGCAGCTGGTAAAGTGAAGTTAAAGTGACCTCTAAAAGCCGCTCCTCTCACGGAAGAAGATGAATTAGCAGCTCCATAAACATTTCCGTCAGCAAGAGTTACAAATCCCCTAAATTGAAATGCGTCTCCTGCCTTTAATGCATCAGCAGTGGTATTCGCAGCTGAAATCGCTGCAGAAGCGGGGATAGAAACGGTAATAGACTGATAACCATCTGCATTTTCGGTAAAATCAGATGGACCATAAGTAGCATAAACAATCGGACCTACGGAGGCATCACCATTATCGGGATTAGCATCTACATAGGTCATCTCCAATCTATATTCCGTAACTAAATCACCCTGTTCTAGATCTACAAATTCTACAGTGTAAGTGTAATTAGAACCCGAAATATTAAAGAGATTGATTAATTTATTAGTTTCCTCAATTAATCTTGGGAAACCTCCTTGTTCGGTTTGTTCGAAAGTCAAGATGGGAGCCAAGTTCTCATCCTTACAACCAGAGAGCACCAGCAAGAAACCACCAACTAACGATAAAATTTTAAATTTATTCATAATAAATAATCTTTAATTTTTTTGAATACTTGAGTACTCATTAATAAACTTCTGGGCCATTGTCCCAAAATACCCTATCGGTAATAGTTTTCTGCGTTGCATTGGCGTTTCTATCAACGTGGTTCGCTGGTAATAAGAAAGACCTTACAAAAGCACCCACTTGAGGTTCAAGACCAGGCTGCATATTGGCTGGCTTACCTGTTCTTCTGTACATATTGTAAGCTTCTAGTCCATTACCCCAAGCTGCAATGTAGTACTCCTTTACTACGATATCTAATTTGCCATCAGCATCCGCTGCATCATAAGCATTCATTACAAAATCTACGTACCCATCGATTTTATCCTGCCCAGGCACATACAATTCTGCAATAGTTCCAGAACTTCCATCTCTTAAAGTAACCGTGGTGTTAAGTGTAGAGGCTACTTTACTTCCGAACGAAAATACTTTAGAAATAGATTTTCTAATACCGCTTTCTAAAAGCGCTCTAGCATCATCATTGGTTCCAAGCGTAAGAGCCGCTTCAGCTCTCATGAAATCAACGAAAGAAGCATGCATGATGGGCCAAATTCCATTTCCCAAAGCACCAGTAGTACCTCTTTGTCTGGTATCTTGGAAAGAGTCATCGTCAAACTGACCGCCAGATGGATATAAACCGTAAGAAGTTCTGATAGGACCATCTGGTGGAATACCTTCTCCGTTAAGGTGGTCTCTTCCTGAATATCCATCAGCAGAAGCTACACAATAAGGTAGATCAGGATCCACTGTCAACCAATGATCTGGTTTAGCACTTTGATCTGGAAATGTAGAGAAGTGACAAGAATAAGTGGTTGCATCCTGATTAACTGCATCGTCCACTTTTCGATAAAAATAAAAGCGAATTCTAGGATCAATAATGGCATTGCCATTGTCGTCCGTTTTATCCGCCCTCAATAACCACATATAATAATTGCTTAAATAATCACCATCATCTACTTCATAATGACTTTGGTAACCAGGATGCCTAGAATTGGGATTGGCTCTTTGAGTACCATAAGTAAAATCAAAATCATCAGCCACATCACTAATCAAGTTACCTCCACTCACCAATGAGTTGATAGTTCCAGCATCTCCCATGTTAAGGGCAGCTTTCAACTTAATAGAATTGGCAGCCTTTATCCATTTAGTTGCACTTCCACCATAATAATTATCAACCGCAGGTCTTGATGCTGAAGTACCACTCAATTGTCCTATGGCTTCGTCTAAAAGTCCCATTGCGGCAGCATATACCTGAGAACCAGGATCTGCGCTTGGACTAATTACATCAGTACCCTGTCCAGCCTCACTATAAGGCACGTCACCTAACAAATCAACCAAGGCCAACAAGGTATAAGCTTTCATGATTTTAGCCGTACCTGCATGAATATCCAACCCCCTCGCCTCTGCTAAATTCAAAAGAGCGTCAATATCTGGAAATAAGGTAGAATAAGCATTATTCCACAATCCATTCATCGTATTAGGGGAGGTAGCGGAAAGATACAAATAAGATCCCAGATGGTACATTCTAGCCATAGCTCCTGGAGCTGCCTGAGCATTAAAAAATACATTTCTGAAACTTAATTGTATGTTGTTGTACAAGTCATTGATACTTGCATTTTCAGGCGTCACCGCATTCGGGTTATCCTGTAATTCTAAATCCGTCATATCACAAGAGAAAATCCCTATGGATAAAAACAGGATCATTAGATTTTTAAATAATTTCATATCAAAATATTTTTTTTCTTCTTAGAAAGGATAATTAGAAGGTAACATTTAGAGAAACACCATATTTCTTAGAAGTTGGAGCTGTTCTGAAGTCAAAACCTCTACCGTTACCAACCCCAACTGAAAGAACTTCAGGGTCAAAATTGATTCCTTCTGGGAAGTTAGGGGCATTGTAGAACAAGTTTTCTCCAAATAGAGAAACATTAAATGATCCAAATGGCGTTCCTTCTAAAATTTTCTTCGGCAGACTGTAAGACATAGAAACTTCTCTCAATCTTATTACAGTGGCATCAAAAATACCTCCTTCATCTGCTCCAAAGTAGGCATTAAAGAAGACATCACCCATATAGGTTTGAACCGTATTGGGCTGACCGTCAGGGCCAACACCATCAAGTACTAAAGGAAGATATCTATCGTAATCTGTATCTATAGTGTTACCTCTAGCCATTAATGCTTGAACAGTAGAAGAGTAAATATCTCCACCATCAATATATTGCCACTGGAATCCTACAGATAATCCTTTATAAGAGAAATTGTTGATCCAGTTTGCTGTAAAATTAGCCTGTGGATTACCAATAACTTGCAATCCTGCATCTTCAACATAGCTACCTTGTGCATTGGTGAATAACTCATCTGTTCCCTCAGCTCTAACGAATTTAGTACCTTGAATAATCCCGTAAGGTTGGCCAGGAATGGCATAATTACCCAAAGATCCACCAAATCCAGCGATCTGAATCTGATCTACCCCACCGGTAATTTCATCCACCGTACCAACGTTCTTGGTATAATTTAAAGTAAAATCCCATTGGAACTTGCCTCTGATAGGAGTAAAATCCAAGCCCAATTCCACCCCTTCATTCACAACTGTCGCCCCGTTAACCGTAGTATTGGTAAAACCAGTAGCTGGGTCCAAATTCAGGTCTATAATCAAATCTGAAGAAGTCTTCTGATACAAAGAAAGGTCAACCCCCACTCTGTTATTTAAGAATCTTGCTTCAACTCCCAATTCTAATTCAGAGTGTAATTCAGGTTTTAGGTTGTTGTTACCTAATCGGTCTGCCAAAGAGTTGGTATTTAAAATACTACCACCCTCCGTAACAAATACGTTAGTCGCTGTACCTAAGATAGTTCTTGTCTGATAGGGATTTGGGTAACCAGCAGAGGTACCATAACCTAATCTAACTTTTAAATAATTTACCAAATTACTCTGCTGTAAAGAAGGAATAGCATCGGTAGCTACAAATGACAAACTAGCTGATGGATACAAAATGGATCTATTCGCTTGCTCTAAAGTAGAAGTCCAGTCGTTTCTTGCCTGAACGTTGAAATACAAATAGTTTTTATAACCTAAAGATGCTGTTGCATAAACACCCATAGTGTTCTCTTCAGATTCGAAGGCGAAAGCGTTATGGTTGACAAAGTTGTTGTGCGTAAACAAACCATAAACGAATTGCTGCGTACTTTCTACCGCGTTATAGGAGAATACTTCTCTTCTTAAATTCGCCCCAACTACCCCATCCAAAGTAAAATCATCAGACAATTGGAAGTTGTATAGGAAATTCATTACCTGATCTGTAATTCTATTTTGTCTGTTAGAAGTTTCCAAAAATCCATCAGGATTATACTGTCCTCCTTTATTCTGCTCTCTTACAGATTTCAATTGATATTGGTCAATACCCACTCTATACAGAGCACTTAACCAAGATGTAATATCATACGACGCTTCCAAAGTTCCAAAGAAACGCTGAACATATTCGTAGTCACCCGCATTATTTAATACCCATCTTGGATTCTGAATGGTAGAACCTCTTCTGTAGTAAATATTAGAACCATCTAAAGAACTCTGGTAAGGCAAGTTCATTAAATCTATTGATCTTGGTGTAAATAACAATGCGGCAAATAAACCGTTACCACCGCCACCAAATGCCTGAGCAGTAATAGGTGTTCTTCTTTCTGAATTCACATAGTTGAAAGTACCTCTAACTTTTAATCCATTAGATAATTTGGTTTGCATACCCAAACCAAAATTATGCTTTCTCAAGTAATTAGACTTACCACCTCCTCTTTGCTCATCTAATAATGGCGTAAAGCCACCATCATCAATATAGCTATAAGTAGCACTTACTGAAGTGTTTTCGTTAATATTATTCTCAATTGAAAGAGAAGTTTTTGTAGTCAAAGCCGGATCAGCAAAGAAATTCTCTACAGAAGGATAAGGCTTATATTCATAATCAGCACCAATAAATTCAGGAACATCATCATTATATTGAGACTGATCATAAGGATGGGTAATTAAAACATTTCCATTAGGCGCTACCCCTCTATAGTCAGAACCATAGGAAGAAGGATTCTGATCATCAAATCTCGCTCCCCAATTAGAAAAGAACCAACCGAATCCACCTGAAAACCCATTTCCATAAGTATTTTGATAATCAGGTAAGTTGGCTACCTCAGAGAAGGAAACCGACTGGTTGACAGTTACCTCCATTCCTTTATTAAGGTTGGCACCTGCTCTACCGTTTTTTGTGGTAATCAAGATTACCCCATTTCGTCCTGCTTCCCCGTAAAGTACTGTAGCAGAGAGACCTTTAAGGATAGAAACTTCAGCAATAGCATTAGGATCTAAATCAAGGAATCTACTGGAAGCTGTAGCTCCACCAGCACCAAATCCTCTATCGGTCTGAGTCGCAGTGTTGAAAGGAACTCCGTCAATAACGAATAAAGGTTGATTATCCCCTGTGATAGAAGAATAACCTCTAATAATTACGTTAGTTCCCGATCCAGCAAGACCTGATGTTTGTGCAATATCCACACCTGTAGCCTTACCTCGTAAAATTCTTGATACATCAGATTCAGCTCTACCTGCAATCTCATCTGAAGATAAGGTAGATACACCATAACCCAATGCTTTCTTTTCCTTCTTGATACCCAAACCGGTAACAACGACTTCAGATAGGGTCTCAGCTGATTCTTCCATCACCAAATCAATGGTATTGGAAGCTCCAATTTCAACCTCTTTTGAGCTGTAACCTGTGTAGGAAAAGACAAGAGTAGTAGCTCCTTCAGGAACCTCCAATGAATAGGTTCCATCGAAATCAGTGATTGTACCTGTGGAGGTTCCCTTCACCAGAATACTGGCTCCTATTAGGGTTTCTCCACTTGCATCGCTCACCGTACCACTAATTGTTCTTTGTGCAATTGCACCAGCAAAAGCTACGAACATTAGTGAAACAACTAGTAAGTGTTTTTTCATAATAACTCGATTTTATTACGTATTTAAGTGAAAACTGCAACCAAAATAATGCATTTCATCGGTTTTAAATAACATTTTCTTAACTATTTGACAACAATGGATTCAAATTAGAACCTTCGAAACAGGTCAAAAAAGCATCAAACCAATAATTGTTTTGATTTAACCTCTGAAACCTAATTTTTTTTTTTGTAAGACTTAAAATCATTACAAAGATTAGTTTTTAAGGATTTATAAATAATTCCAAAAAAAAGAGGCCTTACACCGAAGTCTAAGGCCTCTTTAAAGGAAATAACCCTATATTTTAGTTATCCCACCACAATCTAGTACTCAATTCGTCAGGACCACCTAACATCTGAACAGCAGATGCATAGTTATCAGAATTGATATCTCTTTCAGATGTGGGATATCCATGTCGTCTAGGAATTTGTCCATCGGCATTCAATGGATCTGGTGCAGGAGATAAAACTGGGTATCCAGTTCTTCTCCACTCTGCCCAAGATTCAGCACCTTGTAAGTATAAAGCTACCCACTTTTGGTATCCAATCAATTCCATTCCCTTAGCAGCATCCCATGCCACACCGTCTTGAGCGATGAAATCAGCAAATGCAGCAGCATCATATACGCCCCACTGCTTCATAGATTCAGCTATACCACCCTCATAATAAGCTTGAGCATCTCCAGATACCCATCCTTTAAGCGCAGCCTCTGCCAATAAGAAATGCATTTGTGCTCCAGTGAAAACAGCAATAGGAGCATCCTGACCTCTTACCGCAGGGTTACCTGGGAAAGAAATCTCATCATTAGGAATATCACCAGCGTTTTCAATTCCATAAGGCATCCCCCTTACATCACCATATAGAGGTGCTGGATCACCATATACATTCAATCTTGGGTCATTCAATGGCTTCATATAGTCCACTAAAGTCTCGCTGATCGCATAGTCAGTTCTGGTAATGAAAGCGGCAAACCAAGGATTTTGGTTGTTGGCATCCGCTTGATAAGGATACATTACGTTTTCATCAACAGTAGTAATAACGCCATCGCCAACTGCATCGACAAACTCAGTTTGAGCTAAAGAAGGATTGACAT
>CALAZP010000089.1 GCA_937926355.1 uncultured Saprospirales bacterium | reverse complement strand
GATAATTCTTCCGAGGGATCTATCCCTTTTTTCATCATGGCTACCCTGTTTTCCGATACATCAAAACCAATGACTTTAAATTTCTTAGCCAAAGAAAGGGCCAAGGGTAAACCAACATATCCCAAACCAATTACCGCGATGGGATCTTTTTTTTCGGTAAAATTATTAATGTTCATTATTTATTATTTTCATCTATGGAAATTACTTTTCCCGCTTCAAACAAATATTTATCCAAGTTTTCCGGACACACTCCTATACCGTTTTCATCGAATTCCAGCCGATGACCGGCTTTGCTAACCCATCCTATTTGGTGGCTTGGGTTGCCAATCACTAAAGCGAAATCTGGAATATTTTTGGTAACAACAGTTCCAGCGCCAATAAGGCTGTAATCTCCTAGGTTATTTCCACAAATAATAGTGGCATTAGCACCAATAGTACAGCCTTTTCCTACGACAGTAGCTAAGTATTCGGTTTTCCGTTCAATGGTTCCTCTGGGATTAATTACATTAGTAAATACAGCAGAAGGACCAACAAAAGCTCCATCTAATATTTTAACTCCCTTGTACACGGAGACATTATTTTGGATTTTGACGTAGTTCCCTATATGTACAGTATCAGCTACGAATACATTTTGGCCTAATACACAATATTCTCCCAAGACTGCCCCGCTCATTACGTGACAAAAATGCCAAATCTTGGTGTGGTTGCCAACGGTAGCACCTTGACCTACCTCAGAAGAAGGATGTACAAAATAGTTAGCCACTAGTGGGAGGTTGTTGAGTTAAAAAATTCTTTAATTGAATTGGTAATATAGTTGAGGGTGGCTTCGTCCAATTCCGTATGCATAGGCAGTGAAATGACTGTTTGGCATAAAGATTCTGTTACCGGTAATTTAAAATCTGAATCAACTATATATTTCATAAAAGCCTTTTGGTGGTAAAGCGGAACGGGATAGTAAATCATCGTGGGTATTCCTTTAGATTGGAGGAATTCTTGAAAACGATCCCTTTTACCATTTTCCACTTTTAAAGTGTATTGATGAAATACGTGGGTTGATTTTTGACTTCTTATTGGAATATGAAGGCCCTCAATGTCTTTAAGGTGATGATCGTAATAGGTGGCTGCTTTATTTCTAGCCTGAGCATAATCGTCTAAATATTGGAGTTTAATATCAAGAATGGCAGCTTGTATAGAATCTAATCTGGAGTTGCAACCTATCATTTCGTGATAATATCTTTTCTCTTGACCATGGTTGGCAATTTTATAAATTCTTTCAGCCAATTGTTCGTTGGTAGTGCTTATGGCTCCTCCGTCGCCAAAAGCGCCTAAATTTTTAGATGGGTAAAAAGAGGTACATCCAATATGACCTATAGTTCCAGTTTTTTGATTACCATTTGCTCCGTGATATATTGCACCTAATGCCTGAGCGTTATCTTCAATAATATAAATTCCATGTTGGTGCGCTAATTTGATAATAGGATCCATATCTGCACTTTGACCAAATAGATGCACGGGAACAATGGCTTTGGTTTTAGGCGTAATGGCTTTTTCAATTAATGCAGCAGTACAATTAAAAGTTTCGGGATCAACATCTACCATTACAGGAGTTAAACCTAATAATCCAATTACCTCTGCAGTAGCTACGTAGGTAAACGCGGGAACGATGACCTCATCACCAGGTTGTAAATCCAATGCCATCATTGCAATCTGAAGTGCATCTGTTCCATTAGCGCAAGGAATGACATGGGCATCATTCAAATAAGAACTCAAATGAGCGGTGAAGGACTTAACCTTAGGTCCGTTGATAAAAGCAGTGGAATTGATGACTTCTTCAATTGCAGCCTGAACTTCCCCTTTTATTTTTAAATATTGAGATTTAACATCTACCATTTGGATATCTCCCATCTTTGCATTTTTGTTAGTTGGTGCAAAATTAATGCTATAAAAGAAATAAAGCACCCCCGGTCTTAAGATTTGAAAAAAGATTTAACCGAGCTTTTGTAAGAATTTTTCCATTGGATATAATATCTGCCATTGGGAAGATGGCTAATATCAAGGGTAGTCACTTGGTTTCCAGGCGCTAATGGATGATTCAACCATTTTCTTCCCGCCTGATCTACGATATAAATATGAGAGGAAGAAGAAATCAAGTCTTGGGTAAGTACCGTTAAGTTGTTCTGAGCAATAGTAGGGTACACCATAAAATTTTGGCGATTGGGGTAAAATTCGGTTTCGATTACATCAGAATAATGCACTGCTCCACCTAAATCTACTTGTTTCAAGCGATAATAATTTTTACCAGGCATAGGATCATAATCAAGGTACTGATAGTCCACCAATTGCTCTGATTGCTGGTACCCTGGAATTAAGGCGATATCGGAAAATTGATTGAGGGGATTATTGCTTCTTTGAACCGTAAAATA
>CALAZP010000088.1 GCA_937926355.1 uncultured Saprospirales bacterium | reverse complement strand
AATCCCAAAATGGCATTTGGAACTGGCCATCACGAAACTACACACTTGGTTATCGAGATGATGAAAAATTTACCCCTTTCGGGAAAAAGTGTTTTTGACTTTGGGTGTGGTACGGGTATTTTGGCCATTTTAGCAGCAAAAATGGGTGCGCGTGAAGTTTTAGCTATTGATTATGATGAAAATGCCACCGAAAATGCTACAGAGAATTTACAGGTTAATTCCGTTGAAAATGTAAAAGTGGCTATAGGGGAGTTGAACGATTTTCAAATCAATCATCAAGATATTATTCTGGCGAATATCAATAAGCCAGTATTAATGAGAACTATCCCAGATTTGTCGCGCCTAATGAAGCCAAATGGCTTCCTATTGGTCTCTGGAATTATGAAAAAGGATCAGGAAGAAATAGAAGAATTAGCCCATAGTTCTGATTTATATACGATTGAGGTTAGGCAAAAAGGAGATTGGCTTGCAATTAAATATGGGCGTCAAACAACAGTTTAAAGGACATACCGTTTTATCTACTGTATAATTCTAACTATATGATTAGAGGTTTAACCATTGTTGTACTTCTATTTAGCACCTTAGTAACCAAAGCTCAAAGACCAGATTCTTTGCCTTCTAATCCAGTACTTTTCTTCGAACAACTGGATCCTTTTTTTAATATGGGTAAACAGGATAAGGAAGCGGAATTATTTAAGGATTTTCAATCTACAGTTAACGCCGGAATTTTTTCTCCAGAACAGTTTAATGTTATAGTACGGTTTACCAACCAATTACTCCAACTTAGGTTACCGGTCAAACCCTTTTTTACCAACTATTTCACTGGTTTGCTAAAGGTCAAAAAAACTGAATTTGGAAACGAAAGATTTGATAATTGGCATGAAATCCTCGAAAAGATGGTAGCTCAGATAGAGAATCGAAATTTTAATGCATTGTCAGATTTTTTAGCATTTTCCCCTGCATTTTTCGAAAATAAAATATTGAGAGATGGTGGATCAGCAGGAACTTCTTGGTTGGTAAGCGAAGAGAATAGTTCATGGAAAATGGAAGGATCAACTCCGGTTTTAATTTTTGATAAGATTACCTTAACTGCCTCTCGAAAAGATTTAACTATTAATATATATGATACGAAAGGTATATTTTACCCAGTAGAAAAACAGTGGAAAGGAATAGGTGGGGAGGTTTTTTGGGAGCGTTTTAATTTAGGTAAAGAAATTACAGCTTCTTTGGATTCTTTTGAGTTGGATGTTACTACCAGTCAATATACAGCAGAAAATGTAAGTTTGAGTTATCCAGAATATTTTGGAAATAGATCCATTAAAGGCCGTTTTTCAGATAAGCTGGTATTGGTCTCCGAATCCTATGAAGGGAGTTTTCCGCAATTCGAATCTTATGAAAACAATTTAGCTATTAGAGATTTAGGGGATAGGATCAATTATAAAGGTGGCTTTAAATTATCTGGAAATACCATTGCCGGTTATGGGGGACATTCAGAACCAGGCGTTCTTTCTTATTTTAAAGCAGATGGCCAAAAGGGATTTATATGCAAAGCAGAAAACTTTAAGATTAGGGCAGGTGAGCGAATAAGTGGAGAAAGAGTAGAAGTCAAAATATATTTAGGAGAGGATTCCATTTATCATCCATCTGTTGATTTTCGATTTGATATTCCCGAGGGAAAGATTACAATTAAGAGAGCAGATAGAGCTAGTGATGCCAATCCTTTTTATAGTTCATACCACCAAGTACAAATAAGTGCTTCTGATTTGGTTGTTTATCCCGAACTCGATTCCATAATCATAGGATCAAAGGCCCTTCCCATTCTTCGAAAAGAGCCTTTTGAGGCCGAATCTTTTAATTTTTTTAGTAAAGGAGAATTCGACCGTTTAATGGGCATAACTTCTTATCATCCTTTAACCCTCTTGGTGGCGGCATCCAAACAATTGAATACCACAGTCTTTCCCGCAGATTACTATGCCTCCTTGATCAAAAGTGATTTCACCTCAGAACAAATAAAAACCCTATTGTTCGAATTGGTTTCAGAAGGATATATCCGATTTGATTTGGAGTCTAATCAAATTTTTATTTTGGATAAAACTTTCCATTTTGTTAGCTCGGCTTCCAATAATTCAGATTATGATTTAATCCAATTAACTTCCTCTGTTAATGAGAATAATGCCGTCATTCTCCCGGGTAACTTTCAAATCCAAATTGAAGGAATTAACCAATTAGAATTGAGCCAAAAAAATAGAGTGGGTTTTAAAACTTCAGATGGTCATTTGATATTAGGGAAAAATAGAAATATGAACTTTAATGGAACACTATTCGCGGGACTAACCCAATCAATAGGAGACCAGTTTAATTTCGATTATGAATCCTTTCAGATAAAATTAGATAGTATCACTTCCCTTAACCTCTTTACAGTAACAGGTGAAATAGATAATAATGGATTTCCAATCGGTCGTGGAATTCTTTCCTCTATTGAAAATGTAACTGGAGATCTGCTGATTGATGCACCTGCCAATAAATCGGGGAGGGCACATATTCCCTTTTTTCCGGCACTCAATACTACTCAATCTTCTTTCGTTTATTATGAGGAAGCTTTAGATAGTGCTTATAGAAAAGATTCGTTCTATTTTGAATTATTTCCATTCTCACTCAACTATTTGGCCTATTTGAAAGATAAAGATTTAATCTTTCCTGGGAACCTTTATTCTGCTTCCATTTTTCCAACCCTTCAAGATACTTTAGAACTTATGGAAGACAGATCTCTTGGGTTGGATAAAAGGAGCCCTGATGCTGGATGGCCTGCATATCTTAATCGCGGAATATACATTGGTGATATTCTATTGGACCAAACTGGACTTAGAGGAGAAGGACTATTAAAATATCTAATGGCACGAATAGAGGCGGAGGATTTTGTATTTGCCCCAACGTGGACCTCTGCTTCGGCAGAAGAATTCAATTTGACAGAAATTCGGACTGGTCAACCTGCTGTTCCAAGAGTATTAGGTGAAGATGTTGCAGTTTATTGGAAACCCTATGGAGACAGTTTACAAATTAGTCCTCAATCAGAGCCGTTTAATATCTATCAAGGTGATGACCATACTTTAGATGGGGCATTAGTTTTGACCCCAGAATTATTAAAGGGGGAGGGGGTATTAGAATGGTCATCGGGACTGATGGAATCAGATGCTTACCGATTTGGTCCCAATTCTGTTCAATCCGACACGACTTCCATAGCAATTAAAATTCAAGAAAGTGGAGAAGTGGCTATTGCTTCCAAAAACATGGCAGGATCAGTTGATTTTGATCAAATGGCAGGAAATTTTATTTCCAACGATTCCATAGCTATCACTGAGCTGCCTTACAATAAGTATTCCACTAGTTTAAAAGATTTTAACTGGGACATTACTAATAAAACTATAAATTTTGTAAATACCGATAATCAAAATGGTTGGTTCGAATCTTTGGTCAAAGAACAAGAGGGATTAAAATTTGAAGGCGCCAATGCCCTATATGACTTATTAAACAATAGTTTAAAGATTCAAGGGGTACCATCTATTGTTTCAGCAGATGCATTAATTATTCCAGATAGTGGAAAAGTGACTATACTGAAAGATGGAGAAATACCAATCTTAAAAAATGCCCAAATAATTGCAGATACTGCTAGTCAATATCACAAGATAACAGAAGCAACAGTAGAAATATTTGGCAGAAAAAAATTTATAGCAAGTGGCAACTACAGGTTTGATATACCGGGTAAAGAACAATCTATTTTTTTACAGGAAATCATTGGAGATCGGGTGGGTAAAGGTGCTTTTAGTCAAAAAGCAGTCGCGACGAGAGCCAGAGCAGAAATTTTAGAAGGACAAGACTTTTATATTGATGCCAAAATAAAATATAATGGGGAGGTTTTTTTGAATTCAGAGAAGGAGGTTCTTTCTTTTAAGGGATTTGCGCAACTTCTATCTCCTTATTTGTATGCCCCCTCTTGGTTTTCTTTAAATCAAGAATTGGATAAAAACAATCCTATTATTCCAATAGAAAACGTTCGCGATAAAGACGGATCCTTTTTGAAATCTGGTATATTTCTGAGTAAATCTTCTGGCCAAGCTTACCATCTATTTTTAAATCCTCCAGAATATAGGGGCGATCGCGTATTATTTTCTGCACAGGAATTGGTGGATTATCATCCTGAAAATGATGAATTTATATTTGGAGATTCTACAAGACTAATAGCTGAAGAAAAAGTCGGCAATCAATTAGTTTTAAGTAATAAAACCGGGCAATTCGAAGGAGATGGAAAGCTAAATATTGGAACGGGTATGAATTATGTCCAAATAACAGCAGCAGGCAAAATCAAGGGACAAATTACAGAACCTAGCGATCCTAATATGATCAGTGCTGAGGGGTTTAAAGAAGAAAAACCTATTCCAATTGAGTTTGAATGTATGACGGGGATTAATTTTTATCTCCCTGATGCGCTCAAAAAAATCATGGTCGAAGAGGTACTCGCTGCCTTTGATGCTAACATCATTGTATATTTAATTAACCCTGATTTTTTTAAGAATGCTGCCTACCAAATTTTCCCCAATGACCCTTTGGTTAATGAATCTATAGAAGCCGTAAAAACTGGATATCTAGAGATTCCTGAAAAATCTAATCCCTTTTTGTTTTTATTTAGTAATCTCAAATTAAAATGGGATGAAGAATATCAATCTTTATTTACTACGGGTAAAATGTCAGGAATGGCTTCAGTAGGTGGGCAACCTTTTAATAAGAATTTGGAAACCTATATTGAATTTATAATGCCTGCGAACGAAGATGATCGAATGTATCTTTACTTCAAACTACCTGATGGCACCTATTATTTCTTTGGTTACAGGATGGGCATCTTGAGTTTGGTAAGTAATAGTATGCGGTTTATGGATGCTTTTAGAGAAATTAAAGTGAGTGACACCATTATTCAAATGCCTGATGGAGAGACCTATGAAATGCAGGAAGTAGACCCTATTACAGCCACCCGATTTCTCAGGAGGATTCAGTTAGCTATGGATAAGAAATAGATTACTTGATTAGAATTTCCTCTTTAATAATAGCCAAAGTCTTATCTATTTCTTCTTCTACGGTATATGCCGAAATTCCTAAACGAGTCACCCCTCCATCTTCTAATAATCCTAGAACTTCAATCCCTCTTAAAGCATAAAAATGCCCATCCCAACCAAAAATATTATGTTGGGCCAGTTTTTTACAGAAATGTTCTGGCCTCATTCCTTCAACTGCCAGAGCAATAGTAGGGGCCCGCATGGGTTGATCAATCGAAGGGCCAATAAGTTCTATTTCTTTGAAATCTGATAGGCCATAATATAATTTTTTGGCCAGATTAATTTCATGTTGATGAATGTCAGTTAATGCATTGAATAGTTTTTGTCTTAAATTATTTCCTGAACCAATTTCAGCAATAAATTTGATAGCTGCCCGGACACCTGCAATAGCAGCGTGGTTTAAGGTCCCTGTTTCAATGCTTTCAGGTGCTTGCTGACCTGCTGTCCTTAGGCGATAGGTTGGCAATTGGTCAAGTAACCCCGGCCTACTGTATAATATACCCACATGAGGTCCGTAAAATTTGTAGGCAGAACAAAGTAAAAAATCACACCCCCAAGAAATTACATCAATTGGAAAATGAGGGGCATAATGCACGGCATCGATTAAAAGCCATGCACCTACTTGATGGGTTAATCTTCGAACTAAAGAAATATCATTAATAGTTCCGGTCAAATTTGCAGCTGCACCCATTGCAACTAATTTTGTTTTTTCATTGATTTTTGATGCCAAATCTTCATAATCGATGACTGCATCCATCCGGATTTTGACTTCTCTGACTATTATCCCTTTTTCTCTCAAAGCCAACCAAGGTCCTCGGTTAGATTCGTGATCTAATTGGGTTATTAAAATTTCGTCTCCTGGTTGGAGGTGTTTGCCTATGGCTCTGGACAAACTGAAATTAAGGGTAGTCATATTTTGTCCAAAGGATATAGTATCTGGTCCTTCCGCTCCTAAGAAAGTAGCTACATGCCCCCTTGTTGATTCCATTATTTCGTCTGTTTCCATAGACGTCAAAAAAGTACCATGAGTATTGGCATTAGATTGCATGTAGTATTGTGAGATGGCCTCTATGACTTGGTGGGGTACTTGAGTACCTGCTGGACCATCTAAAAAAATTAAAGGTTGATTATTTTTTTCCCTGTTTAACACCGGGAAATTGGCTCTAAAATTAGCATTCATATTACATATTTTGTAAATGAGCAAAATGATGTTCTCCATGCCAAACATAAAAGGCAGTAGCTGAATTCAGCGAAAAAGGCTCTTTATGTTCTGGATGAATAAAAGTACGATCCCACTCTTCGGTATTTAGATTTTCTAATAGGATAGACCACTTGGTATGTAC
>CALAZP010000087.1 GCA_937926355.1 uncultured Saprospirales bacterium | reverse complement strand
AGCAAGGAATTACCAGCTGCTGGAGTACTATACTACACATTGACTGCTGGTGAATATACAGCTACTAAGAAGATGATTATCATTGAATAATCAAATTCTTAAGAGTTAAAGAATAACTTTAGAGGGGCAGTTCTGCAAGGAATTGCCCCTCTTTTTTTATCTATTTCTTTGATATTTAGATTAAAAAAAATTTGCATAAGTTTTTATATTTTGTATTTTTGATGAGTTTTAAAAAGAACATAATCCCTAAACATGACATCATTTAAAAGGCTACTCGTCCTTTTATCTTGTTTATTTTATATTAGTTTAAATGGTCAGGAGCCATCGATAACAGTATCTAGCTTTGATGTCAGCGAAGTCAGTCAATTAGAAATTCCTATTAGAGTTCATCATTTCAATCAAATCGTAGGCCTTCAATTTACCTTAAGGTGGGATTCCGATTTAATTCAATACGTGAGTGTGGATAGTTTTGGGGTGGATCTTAATGAGAATGTCAATTTTGGGGTGGAGCAAGTGTCCAGTGGGTTTTTAGTTTTCAGTTGGTATGATGCTACGCTCGCAGGGGTTACCTTACCTGATAGTACCATTCTATTTAATATTCATTTTGAGGTTAATAATAACTATACTGGTGAAATTAAATTCAATTTTGGAGACGAACCTGCTCCGCGTGAAATTGTGGATACCAGTTATAAGGCTATTCCTGGAAATTTCATAGATGGATCAGTCGAGATCATGATGGTTTCTTCCAGAACCTTTTCAGAAGGAGGATCTAGCAACCTTCAAGACGTAAAAATTTATCCTAATCCGATATACGAAAAAAGCATTTTATCGTTAAATAGTGCAACCGATTTAAATTATTTAATAAAAATCATCGACCAAATGGGGCGAGTGGTGTACCAGCAAAAAAACCGATTTATAGCTGGTTATCAACAATTAGAGGTAGGCAAACATTGGTTTCCTTCTTCTGGTTTGTTTCGCATGGTTATTGAAGGAGAAGATTTTTTGATAACAAAAAACTTGTTGGTTCGATGAAAAAGAATTACATTAATTATCCCAAATTCCGACAAAAATGGTTAAATGGATTTCCAGCGTTCTCGCAGGATTGTTATTATTATCTGCTGAGTTAAGCGCACAGCCCGTATTTACGATTACCCCAAGTGCAGCGTCTGTTAATGCCGGGGAACAATTCTCTGTTGACATTGTCGTAAGCAATTTCACTGATATTATAAGTTTGCAGTACGCCTTAACTTGGGACCCTGCTGTCATTGCTTTTGAGAGCATTAGTGATATTAATATTACTGGTTTAAGTACCACCAATTTTGGCCTTCCAGGCAATGGTACCGTACCCAATAATAAAATCACGCTAACTTGGTTTCAAGACGCCTTAACCGGGGTGACCGTTCCAAACGGAACTTCTATTTATACCCTTAATTTTGAGGCCGTTAATGGAGGCACTACTTCCATTGGCTTTTCTATGGATCCTCCAGGAGTGGAAATTTTAGATGTGAATTTAGATGACGTAGGCATAACTGCTGTACCTACTACTATCACCGTTACGGGAACGGGATCTGGTGGTGGAGACACCGGTGGTGGTGGAGATACGTCAGGAGTAGACCCTGTTTTAACAGATGGTTTTGCGATGATTGCTGGTAATTCGACTATTGCTGTTGGTGAGACGTTTTGCATACCTATTAGGGTGCAAGATTTCAATTCCATTTTAGGAATGCAGATGAGTATTACCTATAACGCCAATGTTTTAAGCTATAACAGTGTCGGAAGTTTTGGCTTAGCTGGTTTAGATGGTAGTGCATTTGGAAACCCATCACCTGGTATTATTACTTTATCTTGGTTTGACAACGCCCTTACTGGAATTACTTTGCCGGATAATACGGTCCTATTTGAATTGTGTTTTGTAGGCCAAGCTAATGGTATTTCTGGTATTGGATTTTCAGATAGCCCTACCCTGATTGAGATCAGCAATGCAGCTGGTGATATATTAGATTTTCAAAGTTCGGCAGGAGTGGTAGCGGTAGGGACTGGCGTTGGCGAAGCAGTTGGATTTACCCTTTCGGCTCAGGGTGGTAGTTTAGCGCCAGGCGAAACCGAATGTTTGGATATCACCGCCTCTGGTTTTGAAGATATATTAGGAATGCAGTTTAGTCTAAATTACAATGCTTCCTTATTTGATTTTAGTTCAGTAGGAAACTTTGGATTATCGGGGTTGACTTCTTCTTTTTTTGGTGTTCCAGGCAGTGGTACTTCTCCAGGTAATATTACTTTATCTTGGTATGACGAATCGCTAAGCGGTGTCACATTAGCTAATGGCACGTCTCTTTTTGAGGTATGCCTTACGGCAAAATCAAGTGGTAGTGGTACTTTGGCTTTTTCAGGAACCCCTACGATTGTTGAAATATCTAATTCTAGTGGAGAAATTTTGGATTTCACAGGTAATCCGGGAGCCCTTACGGTAACTGGTGGAGATACCGGTGGTGGCGGAGGAGGATCCGAAAATCCTAGTTTCACGGGCTTTGGATTGATAGCTGGAGATGTGGCAGGGATGATGGGGGATGAAGTTTGCGTACCTGTTACGACTCAAAGTTTTGATGAAATATTGGGGATGCAATTCAGTATGAATTACAATCCTACTTTCTTAGAATTTTCTCAACTCACCAATTTTGGATTAGAAGGGTTAACCTCGTCCTTATTCGGAGTGCCAGGAAGTGGAACGACGGCTGGTAATATCACGCTGTCATGGTTTGATAACAATTTGGTGGGGATTACTTTGCCCGATGAATCCAAGTTATTTGATGTTTGCTTCACGGCCTTGAGTAATAATACCAGTACTTTTAGTTTTAGTGGTACGCCAACCAGTATAGAGATATCTGATGCTGCAGGTGATATTATCCCTTTCAATAGTTCCTCTTCTACCATTTCCATTAGTGAAGATGGTGGTGGGGGTGATACTGGAGGAGGAGGCGGAGATACCGGAGGTGGCGATACCGGAGGTGGAGGATTGCCTATTGATTCTATAGGCGATGGATTTGGATTGTTGCTCAGTGATGTCAATGTGATGCAGGGAGAAGAATTTTGTTTGAGTGTAACCACTCAATTATTTAACGAAATTTTGGGCATGCAATTTAGCATGAACTACGATCCTACCCTTTTAGCATTTGATCGGGTAGATAACCTAAATTTATCAGGACTGACGGAAAGTTTATTTGGTACTCCAGCTGGTGGTGGTACTCCTGGAAATATTACTTTATCTTGGTTTGACAACAATTTGACAGGCATTACCTTGCCAGACGGTTCACCAATATTTGATGTGTGTTTCACCGCTTTAGCGGATGGTTCCTCTTATGTAGTTTTTTCAGACACCCCCACTTTTGTAGAAATATCCGATGCAGCAGGAGAGATTGTCCCATTTGATAGTAAAAGTGGATTGGTAGTTATTGGAGAGGAGGTAGTCAACCCCACTGGTCCAGAAGATATTATTATCACCTCTTCTTCTGTTAATACCCAATTGGACAGTTCTTTTTGCGTGGATTTAACCGTTCAAAACTTTGTTGAGGTAACTGAATTAAACTTCGATATTCTTTTTGATTCTTCTATCCTGACTTTTGTTAATGGTGTAGATTTTGGGTTAACGGATTTATCAGAAGCCAGCCTTACTGAAGAGAACGGAGTGATTAATGTGGAATGGACAGGGGTTAGTCAAACTTTAAGTAATAATGAAAGGTTGCTAAGTCTTTGCTTCATAGCGAATGAGTTGGGAACTACCTCGATTAATGTGGATACATTGACTGGTAATTATACCATTCAAAACGATTCTGCCCAATCCATTGGGCTGCAAGGGATAGCAGGAACTGTTGAAATCAATCCCAATATCATTTCGACAGATTTTCTCTTAGAAATATCTGATATGGAAGTGCCTCAGGGCGCCTCTTTTTGTCTTCCTGTTAAGGCGTATAATTTCAATGATATTATTGGAATGCAATTGAGTATCGGATTTGATACTGCTGAATTGATTCTAGATGATGTTTCCTCTTTTGGGTTAAATGGATTAACTGCAGGATCTTTTGGGACTGTTTTGCCTGGGAATATTACCTTATCCTGGACAGATGATCAATTAACAGGTCAGACCTTGGCCAATGGTACCACCATCTTCGAACTTTGTTTCACGTCCAAAGGAACCAATGGATCGTCTACGGTGGTTGATTTTATGAATACGCCTACGGCTATAGAAATTATAAATGTAAGTGAAGAATTAGTGGTGTTTACCGGTTCTTCCGGAACTGTTTCGATTGTTGAGACTGCTCCATTAATGTTTTCAGATACTACCATTACAAGACCTTGTAGTTTGGAGGGTACTGGCAGTATTGCTATTACTGCAAGTGGAGGCACCGCTCCATATAGTTATCTATGGAGTAACGGAGATACAACGGCTCAGATCAATGATATTCCTATTGGAAATTATTCAGTAACGGTTTCTGATGGTTCTTTAACAGAAATAGTAGGGACTTTTGATCTGTTGGCTAACCCAGACATCAATTTATCTGCCATTGTTGTCAATGCCAGTGGGGCTATGACCAATGCCAACGGCAGTATAGCTCTAACCGTGACTGGTGGAACCAGCCCTTATTTTATCAATTGGGATAATGGAGCGACCACTGCTAATTTGGATGGACTGCAAACTGGCGAGTATTGTGTAACTATTATTGATGGGGCGGGATGTAGTAAAGATAGTTGTTTCACAGTAGGCTTAGATATGCTGGATTTAGAATTAGTTGTGACCGAGGAAATGGTGAGTTGTAATGGAGAAGCTGATGGAAGTGTTGCCCTTGCTATAAGAGGAGGAGCTACTCCTTATGAAGTGGTTTTTGAAGATGAGGTTACTTTCACTTCTACAAGTGGAATGGTTATTAGAACTGATTTGACACCGGGTACTTATAATTTTACCGTAACAGATGCGCTTGATAGCGTTTTATCTGGTACTGCTACTATCATTGAACCTGATACTTTGATGATTTCAGATGCGATTATAATGTCTACAATGGATTCTGTCGATTGTACGGGACAGATCAATTTGAGTATAACCGGTGGTACTGCTCCATATACTATGGAATGGGATCACGGCGTAACCGGGTTAGATTTGAATAGATTATGTGAAGGAAGTTATGGAGGTACTTTAACAGATGTGAATGGATGTAGCATTGAGGTAGGCCCCATAGAAGTGGATTTACTTACGGTGACTTCTACTGTTACGGATGTCATTTGCCCTACAGATGAAAATGGCAGTATTGAATTGTCATTATTTGGGGGAATGGCACCATTTACTTTCAGTTGGTCGTTAGATGGTGGAAGGGAAATCAGTGCGGAACAAAACTTAGTTGATGTGGGACCTGGCGTGTATGAAGTGGTCATTACCGATGGAGTGGATAGGGCCTCAACATTTTCCTTTGAAGTTACTTTTACTTCAGATTTGGAAGCTGGTATAACGGCACAAACAGATTTTAATGGTTTTGATATCTCTTGTAGTGATAGCAATGATGGACAACTCATCGCGTCCGGATTGCAAGGAGGGGATAATTATTCTTACGAGTGGTTCTTAGATAACGCATCACAGGGAACAGGAGCTGAATTATCAGAAGTAGGAGCTGGCATTTATGAGGCGGTGGTAACGGATGACGTCGGTTGCACGGCAACTGCCTCTTACACGGTCAATGCCCCAAGCCCTATAGCGATAAGTGCTCAAATTAAGGATGCGGAGTGTTTTGGTAGTGTAGATGGAGCCATCGAAGCAGATGCTACTGGAGGCGTTCCTGCCTTTAGATATAGATGGAGTACTTCAGATATTGGTTTCGGGTTATATGAGGTTGGTGCTGGAGATTATACGGTAACCGTAACGGATGCTAATAATTGTCAGGCTACTATGGACTTTGAAATAGGGCAAGCGGATCCTATCACTATAACAGTCAGTGCAACAGTAGCTGATGATGGTTGCAATGGAACGGCTTCTGCTTCGGTAACCGGTGGAACTGCTCCTTTTAGTTATGTTTGGGCTGGTGCCATCGGTCAGAATACAGCTGATTTAGTAGATCTTTGTCCGGGCGAATATCAGGTATTTGTGACGGATTCCAGAGGTTGTCAAGCAGAAGATGAAACCAATACCATTGCTCAAATATTAGATAGAAGGTTTCCGTGCCAGGAATCTAGCCCAGTAATGACTCCCAATGGAGATGGTTTTAATGATTTATTTATTATTAATTGTGTAGATGAGTTAAGTGGTAATTTACTCCAAATCTTCAACAGCTGGGGTCAATTGGTTTATCAAGCTCAGAATTATGACAACAGTTGGTCAGGTACTAATATTGATGGATTACCATTAGCGGAAGGGGCTTATTATTTCGTATTTGAATATCCGGATGCAGATTGCAAACCCCAGCAATTAACGGGTTATTTTAA
>CALAZP010000086.1 GCA_937926355.1 uncultured Saprospirales bacterium | reverse complement strand
TTAGAAGATACCCTTAATGTATTATCCTACTCGTTTATCAATGACGTGGACCCCAATAACAGGTTTGCCTCCTGTAACGTTTTCATCAAAAAATTAGTTACTGGGCTTAAAGAAACCAATTCTTTTGATTACCCCTTTGAACGGTTATCCTCCATCTCTATTCAATATCCATCGGATAGTTCATTTAGAATTTTTAGTTGGCAATTAAAAGTGGAGCCGGGAAACTACAGACATTATGGAGCGATTCAAATGAATTCGGCAGACCTTCATCTATTCCCATTAATAGATCGATCATTTGAATTTTCCGCCCCCGAAGATACCGTAATAACCAACCGTGAAAAATGGTATGGAGCACTGTATTACAAAATTTTAGCCCACCCTTATGCCAACCCCACTCATTATCTTCTTTTCGGATTAGATGGGTACGATGATTTAAACAGAAGGAAAGTTATTGACGTACTTAATTTTGAAAATGGAAATCCAATATTTGGAAAAAAGGTATTTAATGATGCCTATGACCCTTCTTTTGCTAATAAAACAAGGATTGTAGTAGAATATAGTGCAGATGCAGTAACCAGAGTAAATTATGATGAACAATTAGGAATGGTCATTCACGACCATATTATTGAATTAGACGGCAAAAAATTGCCAGATGGCAGCTATGTAGGTTTTAAGGCGAAACAAGATAAATGGGAACGAGTGGATAAAGTGTTTAATCAAAGGAGCGCAGTTCCTCCCGGACAGGAAAATACACGGACTAAAAAGGAACAATTCGATTTATTTGGGAAGAAAATCAATAAAAATTAATGCATTCTATCTCCCCTTAATGCCAATTCGTTCATAATTTCAGCTTCTCGCTTTAAATATTCTTGCCAGCGTTTTTTTACGCGTTCTTCTCCAAAATACTTTTTAGCCAAGTCAATGAAAAGTCGGTAATGCCCCGCTTCCGACACCATAAATTTATGGTAAAAGTCCTTTAAATGTTCATCATTAATGTAAAGAGATAACAATCTAAATCGCTCACAAGAACGTGCTTCAATTAAAGCGCAAATCAAAAGTCTCTCCAAAAGCTTATCATCACGACTTCCTCCCTTTTTTTGAAAATCTAAAAGTTTATTGACATACTCGTCTTTACGCTGTCTACCTAATTTGAGATCCCTCCTCGATAATTCTTTCAGAACCATTCTAAAGTGACCCCATTCCTCCGTTACAATAGGCGCTAATTCGCTGACCATTTCCTCTCGTTCGGGATATTGTTGAATTAATGAAATGCATGATGTTGCGGCCTTCTGTTCACAATAAGCGTGGTCTGTTAAAATTTCTTCTAACTCCATTTCAGCCAAATTAACCCACCTAGGATCTGTTGGTAATTTTAAACCTAGCATCTTAACTGCATCCTGATTGGTTTCCATGGTATTTTATTTTGCTAAACAATTGATTTGATGACTGAAAAAATCTACTTGATAAGCTTCATATCGCTCGTAACCACTGCTCCAAAAAACAGTAAAAGCATTGATTTCTGAATTTTTTAGGGTATTAATTAAAGCTGGATCAATAGGGTAATGTACGTTATAAGTTAATTCCTCTTTAGCAATATTATAACTCCCTCCATCCATTACCTGGGAACGCAGCAAGGCTTTTTCTCCAGATAATAATTCCACTGTCAAAATACTTCCTTTTTCGATAAACCCGTAGGCTTCTCTAGCATTGGGATAAGCAAAAGTAAATTGTAAGGTCAAAAAGACCATCTCCTCGTCCAAACTCGATAAATAAGCCTCACATCTTAAGTAATCTTTTCCTTTCAAAAAAGGCCTTAACCTTTCGTCTGTATGTACAAAAAGTAAGGTCTCCTTTAAATCTTTTCTTCCCGAATCAACATGGGCAAATTCACATTCTTTGTCGGGTGGAGAAACAATTTTGTGGTATTTAATCTCTTCAAAGGGTAAATACCCTACATCTAACCATTTTATTTTTTCAAAAAATTCATCTTGCTCTTGACTTGGAAGATTCAATGCCTCAATCACCTCAGGAGGTGCATTCAAATCCATAACTTCCAATAAATTCCCCTTATTGGTTAAATCTTCCGCTTTTTTGGAAGTTTCATAGGCATTTAGTACATCTTTGGAAGCTTGGCGCTCCTGTTCTTTTGCTGCGGCCAATCTCTTTCGCAACTGCTCCGCATATATAGGGTCATAGGCTTGTTGACTAATCAATTTTTGATATTCAGATTCCAATTCTTCTCGCTTGATTTTAGCTTCTAAAGCCATCTCATTGGCTATCCTAGTAGCTTCCAAGGCAAGTTGAGCATTCCTGAATGCAATTTTTTGGGCATCTTGTTCAGTAGCCGGCATAGGATTGTCCATCGGACCAATTAAACCGGTGAAAACAGGATATAACTGGGAACTATCAGAGAAAATTCCATAAGGGTCTTTTCCAATACCCGACGCTTTATCACCGCTCAGTAGGTTAAAAAACTGCCAACTGCCATCTGGGTAAACTATAATTTTTTCCCCTTTTTCATTTTCTCTGATTTCCTGAGCCCACCCTTGATGAAAGAATAAGAGCCCGAAGAAAAATGTCAGAAGCAAAATTTTAATAACTTGCATACTACAAAATTGCAAACTTTTATCAAGGTAATAAAGTCTTTTTTAGCTTTAAAGGTTTCCTATGATGGAATTTTTTCCTTTGTTTAATGTTGGTTTCCTACAAGTTAGGATTTGGGATATTCTAGATATTTTAATTGTCGGGTATCTCATTTATCAAATCTACAAGCTCCTCAAAGGAAATATTGCTTTTAATATCTTTATCGGGGTGCTTATCCTCTACATGATTTATTGGCTGGTCAAGGAGCTAAAAATGGATCTATTAGCGGCCGTTTTAGATCAATTTGTAAGTGTAGGGGTTATCGTTATCATTATTATCTTTCAGCCAGAGGTTCGCCGATTTTTGTTGTTTTTGGGTAATACCACCATCAAACAAAGATCTAATTTTTTGAAAAAACTATTGGATAAGAATTTTGAAGATAATCAAAAGAATCTTCAAGCTATTGATTGGCTGTGCAACGCTTTGATTGAGCTCTCGCAAAAAAAAATTGGCGCTATAGTGGTTATGACCAAAGGCACTGATTTAGAAGGAATTGTAAGTGGTGGAATCCCATTGAATGCCTCCATTTCGGAACAACTGGTTGTCAGTATATTTAATAAAAATAGTCCATTACACGATGGAGCGGTCATTGTTGATAATGGTCTAATCAAATCAGCTTCAGTTGTTCTCCCAGTCAGCGATAAACCTGAGTTGTCGCCTTTATTGGGTCTGCGTCATCGGGCAGCCGTTGGTCTTACCGAAAGAACCAACGCTGCGGTTTTCGTAGTTTCTGAAGAGACCGGAAAAATTTCTTTTGCTGAAAATGGAATATTACGCATCGGTATTTCAAGAGATGAATTATTAGAATTGCTGAAGACTCACTTTTATTAAATCATTATATTGGGATTAAATTCCAATACCAATTAAGAATGGATAAAACGCAACATTACTTAAAAGCTCATAGCAAAAGATTCCTAGAAGAACTTTTTGAATTACTGCGGATTCCTTCTATCAGCGCAGACTCCCAATTTAAAGAAGAAGTGAGAAAGGCAGCAGAATGGGTAGGGGCGCACCTTCAAAAAATCGGGGCTGAAAATGTCCAACTATTCGAAACTCCCGGACATCCCATAGTTTTCGCACAAAAAATTATCGACCCCCAATTACCGACAGTTTTAATTTACGGCCACTATGATGTGCAACCACCTGACCCCTTAGATTTATGGGCAAGTGGTCCATTTGACCCTGTTATTAAGAAGACGGAGGAGCACCCCCAGGGCGCTATTTTTGCCAGAGGCGCATGCGATGATAAAGGGCAATTTTTTATGCATCTTAAAAGTTTTGAAGCTTTGGTGGCATCCAATGAACTGCCGTTAAACGTAAAATTCTTAATTGAAGGAGAAGAGGAAATAGGATCTGATCATTTGGAAAGTTTCTGTAAAGAACATCGGGAATTACTCGCTACAGATACCGTTTTGATTTCTGATACCTCCATGTTAAGTAATGATCATCCTTCCATCACAACCGGATTAAGGGGATTGAGTTACTTAGAAGTGGAAGTCATTGGTCCCAATAAAGATTTGCATTCAGGCGTTTATGGCGGTGCTGTAGCCAATCCAGTCAATATACTGTGTCAAATGATCGCCAGCCTGCAAGATGAAAATAATAGGATTACGATACTTGGATTTTATAACGATGTAGCTGTTGTTTCCGATGAGGAACGAATGGAAATGAATAAGGCGCCTTTTAATCTGGAAGAGTATCAAAATTTATTGGAGATTCAGTCCATTCACGGAGAAGCTGGTTACACTACTCTGGAGAGAACTACCATTCGACCTACCTTAGATGTAAATGGAATCTGGGGAGGGTATATCGGGGAAGGAGCCAAAACGGTCTTGCCTTCTAAAGCCTTTGCTAAGATAAGTATGAGGTTGGTGCCCTATCAAAACCCCGATAAGATTACTGAATTGTTTACCGAACACTTCAAATCTATTGCCCCTCCATCTGTAAAAGTTAAGGTGACTCCTCATCACGGAGGACACCCTGTGGTGACACCAATTGATACTCCCGAATACCTTGCTGCCCAGTATGCTATGGAAACCACCTTCGGTAAAAAACCACTGCCCCTAAGAAGCGGGGGAAGTATTCCTATAGTCGCTCTATTTGAAAATGTTCTGGGCGTAAAGACTGTTTTACTTGGATTTGGTTTGGATACTGATGCCATCCATTCCCCAAACGAACATTATGGTTTGTTTAATTTCTATAAAGGGATTGAAACCATCCCTCATTTTTTAGTTCATTACGCTAAACAAAAAAATTATGAAAAAAAATAGCTTACTCTTATTGACATTTCTTGGATTAACCTCTTTAATGGCTCAAGGGCCTTTTGATTCGGATATTCAAGAAGTGGAAGAAAAAGTCATACAGTGGAGAAGACATCTCCATCAAAATCCCGAATTGTCGAATCGAGAATTTGAAACGGCTAAATATATTGAACAGCACCTAACAGCCTTAGGACTAGAAGTCCAAACGGAAGTGGCTCATACTGGAGTAGTCGGGATTTTGCGCACTGGACGACCGGGTCCAACGATAGCATTAAGAGCTGATATGGATGCCTTACCTGTCGTGGAAAGAGTCGATTTGCCATTTGCCTCCAAGGTTAAAACCACCTATCTTGGAAAAGACGTGGGAGTTATGCATGCTTGTGGACACGATACCCACGTAGCCATGCTAATGGGAGCAGCAGAAGTCCTAGTCAAAAATAAAAATCAACTAAAAGGCAATGTAGTTTTTATTTTTCAACCTGCTGAAGAAGGCGCACCCATTGGAGAAGAAGGAGGTGCAGCTTTGATGGTTAAGGAAGGGGTGCTCAAAAATCCAGATGTGGAGGTGGTTTTTGGCATTCATATCAATTCCATGACCGAAGTCGGAAAGGTAAGGTACAAACCAGGTGGTACTATGGCTGCTGCAGATCAGTTTAATATTAAGGTAAATGGCAAACAAACCCATGGTTCAACGCCATGGACAGGAATTGATCCCATTTCCATTGCTGCTCAAATTATTCAAGGCCTCAATAATATTGTGAGTAGACAAATGCCACTAACCAACGAAGCCGCAGTGATTACAGTGGGTAAAATTGATGGGGGAGTGCGCAATAACATAGTTCCTGAAAGTGTAGAAATGATTGGAACCATTAGAACCTTAGATACAGAAATGCAAAAATCTATCCACCAAAGAATTAAAACTACCGCAGAGAATATTGCGGAATCTTGGGGAGCCACTGCTGATGTCCAAATCATTACTGGATATCCCGTAACCTACAACAATCCTGAACTAACAGCTGAAATGCTTCCAACCGTAAAGGCTACAGCTGGAGCAGACAATGTCATTCTAGCCAAAGCAGTAACCGGAGCAGAAGATTTTTCATTTTATGCACAGGAAGTACCCGGTTTATTCCTTTTCTTAGGAGGGATGCCTAAAGGCTTGGATCCAAGTCAAGCTGGCCCTCACCATACCCCTGATTTTTTTATCGATGAAAGTGGACTCAAACTAGGGGTAGGCTTATTTTGTAATTTAGTAATTGATTATATGGACAAGCACTAAAAATGAAAAATAGCACACTTTGGGGTACATTATTAATGGTAGTTTTACTTCTTGGATGCCAAAGCAATAGCGGAAAAATGAGTGCTGAATCTGTTTTTGATTGGCAAGGTCACCGAGGGGCTAGGGGACTGATGCCGGAGAATTCTATTCCAGCATTTCTTAAGGCTCTCGAATACCCTGCTATTCAAACTTTAGAATTAGACCTAGCAGTTAGCAAAGACCTTCAACTCATAGTCAGTCATGAACCATGGCTATCGCCTAAAATTTGTCTATCGTCTTCAGGAGATTCTCTTTCGAGGAAGATAGAGGAACGAATACTGATTTATCAACTATCGGTTTCACAAATCCAGGAATATGATTGCGGTAGTTTAACGCCTAAGGAATTTCCAGATCAACAAAACGCAGCTGTTGTCAAACCAACATTAGAAGAAGTTGTCAACGCGGTACGGATTTATTGTGCAGAGAAAAATAGACCTTTTCCTAATTTCAATATTGAAATCAAAAGCCAACCAGATTGGGATAGGATTTATACCCCAGCTATTGAGGATTTTGTGAATTTGGTAGTTAAAGATTTAGATCGCTTAGACATTAGGGCAGTAACCAATATTCAATCATTTGATGTTAGACCTCTTCGGATAATCCATGAATGGGATGCTTCTATCCCGCTTTCTTATCTAATTGGTGAACAAAAATCTCTAACAGAGCATATTGAAGATCTAGGCTTTACTCCTAGAATTATCAGTCCCCACTTTAAGATATTAGATGATCCTTTTATTAAACAGGCTAAGGATGCAGGTATAAAAATTGTTCCGTGGACCGTTAATGAAACGGAGGATATGGAGTATTTAATTTCCATGGGGATAGATGGCATCATTACGGATTATCCAAATAAAATTCCAAAATAATGTTTCAATCAAAAATAGCAGGTATCGGCCACTTTGTTCCCGAATGGGAGGTGACAAATGAAGATTTAACCAAAGTAATGGATACTTCCAATGAGTGGATCGTAGAAAGAACAGGGATTCAATCCAGAAGATATGGTAAACGACATGAGGAAACCACAGCAGTCCTCGGAACAAAAGCTGCTGTAGCTGCAATTGAAAATGCTGGAATAGAAAAGGAGGAAATTGATTTTATCATTTTCGCTACCCTCAGTCCTGATTATTTTTTTCCCGGTTGTGGCGTTTTACTTCAAAGAGAATTGGGTATCACGAACACTGGATTAGGGGCATTGGATATAAGAAATCAATGTTCCGGATTCATTTACGCGCTTTCTGTAGCGGACCAATTTGTTAAAACTGGCATGTATAAAAATGTCTTGGTTGTTGGGGCAGAGATGCATTCTATGGGATTAGATTTTTCGACTCGAGGCAGAAATGTATCCGTTATTTTTGGTGATGGGGGAGGCGCTGTAGTGGTTCAACCCACTGAAAATAAAAATGAGGGTATTCTTACCACTCATCTTCATTCAGACGGAACTTATGCTGAAAAATTGGCTTTTTTAAGTCCTGGATCTCATGCAGGCTATCATCAGAAATATTTGGATGAAAAACTAGATTATGGTTTTTCCGATGAAACCTATGGAGAACTATTTCTGAATGAAAAAATGCTTAAAGATGGGTTGGTTTACCCCCAGATGGAAGGACCTTTTGTCTTTAAACTAGCCGTTCAAAAGTTTCCCGAAGTCATTCAAGAAGCTTTGGATAAAACGGGGCTTACTACCAAGGATATTGATATGTTGGTTCCGCATCAGGCCAATTTGCGCATTAGTCAATTCGTGCAAAAAAAATTTGGATTAAATGATCACCAAGTTTGGAACAACATTCAAAAATATGGCAATACTACAGCAGCTTCTATTCCTATTGCTTTGAGCGAAGCTGTTCAAACTGGAGCCATTCAAAAAGGGAATTTGGTTTGTCTTGCTGCATTTGGAAGTGGATTTACTTGGGGATCTGCTCTTATTCGATGGTAGCTCGATATTTTAATGACACATTTCAATGTTTTCATCCATGCCGGTTCCCAAGCGATAGGCATTTGGCAATTCTATCTTCATTCCTCTATAAATGAAGTAAACACTCATAAGAAGTAAAATGATAGGGGTCAACTTTTTTACCCAAATCTTTCCTTTAGATTTGAGAAATTGACTGCTAAATGATATTAGCGACAATAAGGGAAGGGTGCCTATTCCAAATGCAGCCATGTATAAAGCACCGTCCTCTAAAGAAGTGGTAGCAAAAGAGCCAGTTAGTGCAATATAGACTAGGCCACAGGGCAAAAGACCATTCAATCCTCCTAAAAGTACCAGACGAAATGGCTGCTTTCCGGTTAGTAAAAGGTTCATTTGTTTTTTAATCCAATTCAATAAATCCTGATAAATTTTTATTCTGATAGGGAAAGAATAATTAAAAAAATGGATAAATGCTGCCACAAATAATAGGATTCCAACACCAATGGATAATTTATTTTGAATACCCACTAACCATATACCTTTGTTGAGCATTCCAATGATTAAACCTAATATGGAGTACATACTAATCCTCCCTAAATGGTACTGGAAAATTTCTAATGAAAGTTGAAAGCGTTGAGAACCACTCACTGGAATCAACATAGCTATAGGACCACACATACCTACACAATGTGAGCTTCCTACTAATCCAAAAATAAAACCTGCCCAGATTACTGCAGTCACCTAATTAGAGTCTTTTCATCATAATAAGCCATATCTGGAGTATCCCATTGAATTTTAACTTTCCATAGGCCTTTCTTCAAACTGTTCATGGAGATGGTTTG
This sequence comes from uncultured Saprospirales bacterium, assembly GCA_937926355.1. Taxonomy (GTDB): domain Bacteria; phylum Bacteroidota; class Bacteroidia; order Chitinophagales; family Saprospiraceae; genus CALAZP01. The sequence goes on along the minus strand of CALAZP010000086.1, from coordinate 2,857 downwards.
ACGGTTCGTATCCATGTCTAACTCAATGGGAAGCTTTATATCTTCTTCACTATCGGATGGACAAAATAAGTGAATGGTACCTTTTATGGATTGAATAGGAGGTGGAAAATTGATAATCAGTTTTTCATCCTCTTTGTTGTATTGAATTTTTAAAGGAATCTTTAATTCCTGACTGTTTTTAATTCGATTATATTGTTGTTGGTAGGCAATATCATCTTGGTAGTATTTATCTGAAACCAAACTATTGTCGTATTGTGTAGAACGAATTACTACAAAAACCATTGTTGCTGCAAATAATGTGTAGAATAAAGCAATGCTTTTCCCCCAATTCATATGATTAATTATTTAATAGGTCCTAGAAATTGCGTTCTGATTTCTTCAATCACCTCATTACCTCTAACTATCTGTACTTGAAGCGCTGTATTTCTTTTTTGAATCATAGCTTTAGGGACCTCAATAAAAAATGCGCCGTTTGTTATTTCGCCGGGCTTAGTTATCGGTGCACTCCCCACAAGTTTAATTGCTCCCACTGAACTTTTTAACCTTATATTCACTGGAAAGATGTCATTGGTTTTATTTACTAATTGAAAATTGTAAAGATTAGAAATTTTATCGTCGGCAACCTCTTGATACAACATACCTGCTGTTCGCATAATAGTCACCTCCACATCAGTACGATTACTTAATAGAAATATATTTAAAGCAACTAAAAATGTCAAAACACTGCTGTAGGCAATGGCTCTTGGGGTAAATATCTTTTTCCTACTTTCTTTAACACCATTGTAACTATCATATCTAATTAATCCTCGATCTCTGCCGACCTTATCCATAACTTCATCACAAGCATCAATACACGCCGTACAGTTGATACATTCTAATTGAGTTCCATTTCGAATATCGATTCCTGTAGGACAAACCTGTACACATAAGTGACAATCGATACAGTCACCTTTCGCTAAACTAGCCTGAGAAGAAGCAGCTTTTTTATTAATTTTTCCACGAGGTTCTCCTCTTACAAAATCATAAGCCACCACTATAGAATCTTGGTCGAGCATGACTCCCTGTAATCTCCCATAGGGGCATATAGTTACACATACTTGTTCCCTTAAATGAGAAAAAACCAAGAAGAAGGCTCCGGAAAAAAGGAGCATTGATGAAAATCCAACATAGTGTTGGTCTATAGGTTCTACGGCAATTTGAATAACCTGATCTACGCCTATTATATAGGCCAAAAATGTATTAGCTACTAATACGGCAATAATAAAAAAGAGCGCTTGTTTGCTAAACTTTTTAAATACTTTTTCAGTATTCCAAGGCTGCTGGTTAAGCCGTTTTTTTGCGTTGGCATCCCCCTCGATCCAATATTCAATTTTTCGAAATACCATTTCCATAAAGATGGTCTGTGGACATACCCATCCACAGAACAATCTTCCAAGTACTACGGTAAACAATATGATGAAAACCATAAGAGTCAACATGGCCAAGACAAACAGATGAAAGTCTTGAGGCAGAAATCTAATACCAAATAAAATGAATTTTCGCTCAATAATATTGAATAACAAGAGCGGTTCTCCACCAATTTTGACAAATGGAATACCAAAAAGGAAAACGAGTAGGACCCAACTTACATAGGTTCTTGCATTATAAAACCTACCGCTGGGTTTTTTGGGGTAAATCCAAACTCGCTTTCCTTGTTCATCAACAGTCGCAATTTTATCCCTGTATTTCTGATCTTCCATTCGTTATTATTTCATACTAAGAGGTCCCTCTGTACTTTCAGGAATATATTTTTCTCCTTGTGCTTCTTTTCCGTTTGGTGGATTAGTTCCCTGAAAAGTGAGTATATAAGACGAAATTTTTTGCATATCTGCTGGCCTCAATTGAGATTTCCAGCTGATCATTCCTTTCTCAATCACTCCGTATTTGATGGTAGAAAATATGGATTTTATATCTCCACCGTGTATCCAGTATTCATCAGTTAGATTCGGACCTACACCTCCTTCTCCAGCCAATCCATGACAGGCTACACAATTAGCATTATATAAGGATTTTCCTAAATCTAAGGCAGTTTGATCTGTTAAAACAGTAACCTTGGTTTCGTCTATAGTTTCCCCTAAACTGGCCCGGTAAGCTTTAATTTCTTTCTCGGCTTGAACCATGGATAACTCGTATTCTTCAGAAGAAGAAAGACCGTCTCCACCCCAATGATAATATCCCATGTACACCAATCCAATGGCTATAGTAATATAAAACATAGCCAACCACCATGGAGGCAAACTATTATCTAATTCCTGGATGCCATCGTAATTGTGGTCGAGTAACACATCTTGTTCTCGTTCAATAGGAACCGCTTTAGTCCAAGCCTTATACTGTTCTTTTAAAAATATAGAAAGTGAAAAGCGTGATCTGGTGTCTTTTTCAGATTCAAGAAGGTGGTGCTCCTTCCGAATTTTCATCTCCTGAATTTTAAACATGGTATTCAATAAATGGAGTAAAACAGAAAAAGCTCCAACAATTACTAGTCCACCTAAAAGTAGCAAGCCCTGAGCCAAGAAAGTATCATAGAATGTGTTGGAAAGGCTATTTTCAGAAGCTGTTTGACCTATACTAGTAAACGGAAGTAGCATCCCGCCAACAAAAAATATTTTAAAGTTTTTCATTTTTTTGGTTCATTTTTCGGAGTGAATGAATCAGAAAGGGGAAGTTGTTCCATCTCCTTTATATGCTCAGGACTTTTAATAAAAACCATCCAAATAGTTAAAATAAACATGATAAAGAAAGTCAATAAGGCAAATAAGGCCATCCAATTAATATTACCAGACTCAGCTAAAATATACTTATACATAACTTTCTTTTT
>CALAZP010000085.1 GCA_937926355.1 uncultured Saprospirales bacterium | reverse complement strand
CAATCGGTCTTCCCCAACCAGATCAGGTTGCTTTGAACAACTGATTAAGCTAATCAACACCCCACCAAAAAACCAAAGCTTATTCATGGTCCCGCATAATTTTTGCTGTTGAATGAAGTATAAAATTTAAGGCCATATCTTATTCTGCTCTAAAGAACTATCGGTTAAAGTATAAAGAAAAGCAATTACATCTTCTATATCCTCCTTGGTAAGATGAAGCGGCCTTACATTAGGATTCACATTAAAACCCTGTTGACCCCCTAAATTGTAATGATCCATCACCTCTTCGAGGGTTTGAAATCTTCCATCGTGCATGTAAGGAGCAGTTACTGCTATATTTCTCAAAGTAGGTGTTCGAAAACGTCCAATTTGCTGAGGAATACCTGTAACTCCTCCCTGACCTTGATCTTCTGGAAGATTAGAAAGATCGATTGCCGAAATTCCATTATTAAAAAACTGATGATTCGTAAAATGAGGATCTACATGACAATGACTGCATTCACCGTGAGGTAAAAAATCAGTGGCATCAAAAAAAATCGCCCATCCTCTTTCCTCAGAAAGGGTAAAATTTTCCTTCCCTGCCATTACCCGATCAAATTTGGAATCATTTAAGGTAATGCTTCGCAAGTAAGCAGCTAAAGCCTTTCCCAATCTCTCAGTTGGGTTTTCCCCCATTGCACTTCCTTCAAATAACCAATGATAATTTGAATTTTTGGATAGTTTGACTAAAACCTGTTTCAAATCCGCTCCCATCTCCTGATGCTGGGTAATGGGATGTAACACCTGCTCTTCTAATTCCATTACTCGACCATCCCAAAAATATCCAGTATGTATGGTTTCCAAATTCATCAAGGTCATGGTGTTCCGAGTACCCTTACGACCATCTACTCCAATAGCTACTTGTTTCCCATCTGTGAAAGCCAAAGCGGGTTGATGACAAGACGAACAGGATAACGATTCATCTATAGATAGCGTAGGGTCAAAAAACAAAGCAGCGCCAAGGGATTTTAAATCAGGATCCTGTTTGGGTAATGGAGATAAGTTCCAAGTGCCCAACCAACCCAATAAAATCAATCCTATGACTCCTACTTTTATCATTGATATCTATAGATTTGTACCGCTTTAACTAAATTATCTGCCAACTTATTACCCAATGCCCTATCATTGGTATGATCAATGGGTGTTTCTCTAAAATTCAGATACTGACCTCCATCATCAACCAATAATTCGTGGACATCTAATTCAAAAGTCAATTCTAATGGTTGATCTAGTGAATGATCAAAATTGCCAGTTACAGATACCGCTCTGTACATCTCGTTAGTACCGATATGAAAAGTTAATTTTTCTGCAAAATCACCTTGACCTTCCAGGTCCGCATTACCCTCTATTTTAAAAAAGACATATCCCATTGCCCACGACCAATAATTATCAGAAAGTGGATGCCCAATTTCATAATCGGCAGGACTTGTTGCGTTAAGATCTGGTGCAACCCCTAACCCATATTGCAATTCATCGTAATTGCCTACTGGAATGTCTGGAATAGTAATTTGAAGACCTTCCAGAGCTAAATTTTCAGTATACATTTCCCCGAAATTGATGGAGGCAATATCCACTAATTTATGCACTCCATC
>CALAZP010000084.1 GCA_937926355.1 uncultured Saprospirales bacterium | reverse complement strand
TTCAGCACATTTGAAATAAGATTATGAAAACTAATATTTCTATTTTAATCGTTTTATTGTCTTCTTTTTTGGTTCCCATTCATTCTTTTGCTCAAAATAATAATGGCGGGGGCAATTCTAGTGCATTGGTTTTGGCCATAGTAGGTCTTGCAGTATTTATTTTCTTGATTTGGTTAGCTGATGGACTACAATCTGCCAAGCCTAAAGGACTGTTGGCCAACTTACTTAAGCCTAATGCTCCTAAATATACCAAAGGGTTACCTGTTGTTAATTTGAAGCAGGGGCATGAAATTCGATTAAAGGGAGAAGCTGAAAAGGAATTATTAAAAGAAAGTAAGATTGCGACTTACGCTATACAGCCTACCAATTTTATTGGCTTATCTCCCATTCCAAAAATGAATGTTGAAGTAGGTGAAGAGGTTAAAGCAGGAGATTCTTTATTTTTTGATAAAAAGCAACCCAATATCCAATTTTGTGCTCCGGTAAGTGGAGAAATTATAGCGATTAATCGAGGAGAGAAGCGTGCTATTACGGAGGTGGTGATATTAGCAGATAAAGAAGTTCAATATCGTGATTTGGGTAAAATAGATATTGAAAGTGCGAGTCGAGAAGAGGTGGTTACCTATATGGCTGATCATGGGTTGTGGCCATTGATTCAAGAGCGTCCTTTTAAGATCATGCCTAGTATGGATACTGTTCCAAGAGATATTTTTATATCAACTTTTGATACGGCTCCTTTGGCTCCAGATTTAGATTTTGTAGTAGAAGGAAAAGGGGCTGCTTTTCAAATGGGCTTGGATGTGTTGGGTAAACTTACTCCTGGTCGAGTGCATTTAGGATTAAATGCCAATCATAAAAATGCGCCATCTAAAGTTTTCACAGAAGCAACTGGAGTAGATAAAGTGTACTTCAAGGGAGTTCATCCGGCTGGTAATGTTGGTGTTCAGATACATCATATTGCACCGATTCAATCAGGAGAGAAAGTTTGGACCCTTGGTGTTCAGGAAGTTATTAATATAGGTCAAACATTCCTCAATGGTCAATTAGATATGAGTCGATTGGTTGCTGTTACAGGAAGTGAGGTAGATGATACAGGATATATTTCCACTTATGCAGGTGCCAATATAGGAGATTTAGTTAAAGGTAATTTGGAGGATGACCATACCGTAAGGTTAATTTCGGGTGATGTTTTAAGTGGAATTCAAAAAGAGGAGTCGGCATTTTTAAATTTTCAAGATGACCAATTAACGGTTGTAAAGGAAGGGGATTATTATGAAATGTTTGGATGGTTGGTGCCTGATAAAGCAAGGCCTACTGTATCCCGTTCGTATTTGAGTTATTTTACCGCTAATAAAAAGAAGTTTGTTGCTGATACCAATAATCACGGGGAAGAACGGGCATTTGTGGTAACGGGCCAATACGAGCATTTATTACCTATGGATATTTATCCGCAGCATTTACTAAAATCCATTCTTACAGGGGATTTAGAAAGGATGGAGGGGTTAGGAATTAATGAGTTAGTAGAGGAAGATATTGCGCTTTGTGAATTTGCTTGCACCTCTAAGCAGCCGTTGCAGCACATTCTTCGATCAGGTTTGGATATGATGAGGGAACAACTATAATAATCTTGTAGTCAAATGAAAAAAACACTTTTAAAATTTGCTAAATCCATCGAACCCAACAAAAAGGAAAGTCCTTTTTTGCACACTTTGTACGATGGTTTTTTTACGTTTTTATTTTCCCCGAATGCGACCACTCATAGTGGTGTCCATATTAGAGATGGCGTTGATTTGAAGCGAACCATGACTATGGTGGTAATCGCCTTACAATTGTGTTATTTATATGGAACCGTTAATATTGGGCATCAGCATTTCGCAGCATTAGGCCAGTATCCTGATTTTTTTGATGGATTGCATTTAAAGGTATCTTT
>CALAZP010000083.1 GCA_937926355.1 uncultured Saprospirales bacterium | reverse complement strand
TTCTTTTCATTTGCCTTTTCCACTTGCTTATGGGGCATCTGTTTCGTCTTCTATAGGACTAATTGGGATTGGTGGAAATGATACTTCTGAGGCAAGAGATATTGTTTATGTATTGAGTTGGGATGCGGTACAAAGGGAAGTGGCTTACGATACCTTACCCTCATTGCCCTTACCTTTGACCAATCTAGTTGCCGGATTAATAGGAGAGGAGGTGTATGTAGCGGGAAGTACTGAACCGGATGGTAGGAAGTTTTTCGGTAAATTATCTTTAGAGGATATTCATGGAGGGTGGCAAACTTTACCTGTTTGGCCGGGGTCTCCCAGAACTCATGCAGTGGGGGTGGTTCAAAATAATGGAAGCAACACGGGTTTTTATTTGATAAAGGGAAGATTTAAAGGGGATCGAGTGCAAAGTGAGGTGTTGGAAGATTCCTGGTTTTACAACCCTGTTGTTAATAGTTGGGAGGCAATAGAAGACGCTTTAATTAACAAAAGTTTTCCCTTAGCTGCTGGAACAGGAATACCTATGGGGGCGAACCATATATTACTTTTTGGTGGAGATGATGGGAGTTTATTCAATCAATTGGAAGAATTAGCGCATCTGATTAATACTTCTGAGACTCCTGATATTTGGATTTCAAAAAGGGATAGTTTGATGCGCCATCATCCCGGATTCAATAGAAATATCTGGAGTTTTCATACTATCACCCAGTCGTGGACTTTATTGGATAGTTTGCCATTCAACCCCCAAGTAACAACAACGGCGTACAGCTGGGAGGATCAAATTATTATCCCCTCTGGAGAAGTTTCTCCTTGTATTCGAACTCCGGTAATTAGAGGGTTGAAATTAGAGAATCAGGTTTCTTTTGGTACGTTTAACTATATAGTTTTAGCGGTATATCTTTTGATATTACTGGTTATAGGATTTGTTTATTCCAGAAATCAAAACAGCACAGAAGATTTTTTTAAAGGTGGAAATCGAATTCCTTGGTGGGCAGCGGGTTTGAGTATTTTTGGTACCCAACTCAGTGCGATTACTTTTATGGCCATTCCTGCTAAAACGTTTGCAACAGATTGGCTATATTTTTTTTTAATGATGACCATTATTATGGTCTCACCATTTATTATTCGGTATTTTTTACCTTTTTACCGAAGGTATAACCTCACTACGGCCTATGAATTTCTTGAAATGAGATTCAATCTACCGACTAGATTAGTCGGCAGTACAATGTATGTTTTTTTGCAATTAGGAAGGTTGGGTATTGTGTTGTTATTGCCTTCGTTAGCTTTATCCGTGGTGACGGGAATAGATGTCAACTTGTGTATTTTAACCATGGGTTTGATGAGTATTTTATACACCGTGCTAGGTGGGATTGAAGCGGTCATTTGGACCGATGTGCTGCAGGTAATTGTATTATTAGGTGGTGCTTTATTATCCTTGGGTATCTTGTATGTTTCTCTAGATGGGGAGTCAGTAGTTAATTTTATTACCGCTTACGATAAGATGAAAATTTTCGATTGGGATTTCGATTTTACCCATCCGACTCTGTGGGTGGTTTTGATTGGGGGATTGGCTTCTAATATGGTACAATATGGCAGTGATCAGACGGTTATTCAACGTTATCTAACTACCAAGGATGAGCGGAGTGCAGCTAAGGGAATCAAAGTAGGAGCTTGGATGACTTTACCCGCTACCCTTATATTTTTTAGTTTGGGAACTTTACTTTTTGTCTATTATAAAAGTCAACCAGCGTTACTATCGCCAGTTATTGACAAGACCGATGCCATATTTCCTTGGTTTATCGTTAATAGTTTGCCGCAAGGCGTTTCTGGTTTATTGATTGCCGCGGTATTTGCAGCTTCCATGTCGAGTTTGGACAGCAGCATGAATTCCGTTTCGACTGTGATTACTACAGATTTTATTCGAAGG
>CALAZP010000082.1 GCA_937926355.1 uncultured Saprospirales bacterium | reverse complement strand
ACCCGCGACCCCATGCGTGACAGGCATGTATTCTAACCAACTGAACTACCGGACCTTTTTCCAATAATTTGGAAGCGAATGCAAAAATAGAATATCTTTCGATTTACTACAACATTATTTTAAAAAAATTAAAAATAATGAAACCATTTTCCATTACATAAGCTCTAATTCGTAATTTTGCTAAACGTACTATAAGAAAACTAACAGCAAATTCCTTTGCTTAAACCTATCTTCTATGATTTTCCTAGAATTCGAAAGACCTTTAGAGAAGCTTTACCAACAGTTAGAAAGTTTGGACGAGGTAACAGATATCGATGTATCTGAAGCCAAAAAGACCCTAGAGAATAAAATCAAAGCAACTAGAAAAGAAATTTACTCTAATCTTACTGGTTGGCAAAGGGTTCAGCTGTCCAGGCATCCTGAAAGACCTTACACATTATATTACATTAGAACCATGAGTAAAAAATTTATTGAATTACATGGGGATCGGACATTTAGAGATGACAAAGCCATTGTAGGAGGTATAGCTAATTTAGATGGACAAACTGTCGTTATTATTGGACATCAAAAAGGCATAAATACCAAGATGCGTCAATATCGCAATTTCGGAATGGCTAATCCAGATGGGTATCGTAAGGCTCTTAGACTGATGAAGCTAGCAGAAAAGTTTAATTTCCCAGTAGTAACACTAATAGATACTCCTGGTGCCTACCCTGGAATTGAGGCAGAAGAAAGAGGCCAAGCTGAAGCCATTGCCAGAAACATGTTTGAAATGGCAAAACTCAAAGTGCCCATAGTATGTGTAATCATAGGAGAAGGTGCATCAGGCGGCGCGATTGGTATTGGTCTAGGAGATCAAGTCTTTATGATGGAGAATACGTGGTATTCAGTTATTTCTCCTGAATCTTGTTCCTCAATACTTTGGAGAACATGGGACAACAAGGAGCAAGCTGCTGACGCGCTAAAACTAACCCCTGAGCACATGTTGAATTTTGGTTTAATTGACGGGATTATTAAGGAACCTCACGGCGGTGCTCACGCCAACCCTAAAGAAATGGCTAAACTTTTGAAAAAGCAATTAAAAAAATCGATTTCAGAGCTTCAAGAAGTTTCTGAAAAGGAGAGGATCAAAAACAGAATTGAAAAATATGCCAAAATGGGTAGAACTTCATTAGACAAAATTTAATTGCTGTTCCATGCAATTATTTCATCAGATCAAATCCTATTTTTTTCAAAGAGGAATGAACCAAAGACAATTATTGGGAAATCAAGAGTCTTCAGTTAAACCCTTTTCGGAAATCCAAAATATTGGGTTTGTTTTTGAAGCTAATGATCACTCCATTACCAAAACGGTCTTAAATACTAGAAAAACTTTATCTAAAGAGGGTAAAAAAGTATCCCTTTTGGGGTTTTTCAAGGGTAAAACACAAGAAACTCCAAGCTTCAATTTCCCTTTTTTTACCAATAAAGATTTAGACTGGTGTGGTCAACCTTTAAAGGGAGAAGCGGGCTTGTTTGCACAAAAAAAATATGACTTATTAATCAACTTGGCAATTGAATTCAATCCTCAGTTAGAATATCTACTGGCAACAACTAAAGCGAGTTTCAAAGCAGGAAGCTCTGGCGGAGATGTAGATCATTACGATTTAATGGTTGATGTTAATGAAAATCCTCAACCGGAAAAGTTGCTTGAAAAAATATTTTCTCTATTAAAAAATACGATACAATAAATGCATAAACTGTCTTTAGAAGGAACAGGGGTAGCTTTAGTAACTCCATTTAAATCAGGAGTAATAGATTATGCTGCTTTGGAAGAAATTATTGAACATGTTATAGGCGGAGGTGTAGATTATATTGTTTCATTAGGAACAACAGGTGAAGCGGTAAATATAAGTACAGCTGATTGTAATTCTATTTTCGAATTTACTAAAAAAGTGGTTGCAGAAAGGATTCCTTTAGTAGCTGGACTCTTCGGCGGAAATTTCACTATGCGGCTCAAGGAAAGTATCCGGGCTTATAATTTAGAAGGCTTCTCAGCTATTATGTCTTCTTCGCCTGCCTATATTAAACCCAGTCAAGAAGGAATTTACCAGCATTATTTAGCTATTGCTGATGCCTCTCACCTTCCTGTTATTATTTACAATGTTCCGGGCAGAACCTCTTCTAATATTCTTCCGGAGACGATTATTAGATTGGCCAATACCAACGAAAAATTTATCGCCGTTAAAGAAGCTAGCGGAGATTTGCTTCAAGCTATGACTTTAATTAAAAATTGTCCTGAACACCTTACTATTCTTTCCGGAGATGATCCGACAGCTTTGCCATTTATAGCGATTGGCGGCAAAGGGGTAATTAGCGTAATTGCTAATGCCTTTCCCAAAGCTTTCTCCACAATGGTTAATGCAGCCTTGACAGGAGATTTAAATACTGCTGTGACAATTAATTCTGCGCTTCACGATATCCACCCTCTCTTATACAAAGAGGGGAACCCTCCAGGTATTAAGGCAGCTCTTAATATCCTTGGATTGTGTGAAAATGAGTTAAGAATTCCACTAACCAAAGTTTCCTCTCATACTTACGATAATCTGACAAAGGAAATCAATGCAACACAATATTTGTTGAAGAATATTCTTTAGCCATTTTATAAAATTAAAACCTAGACCCAAGAGTAAACATCAACAGGTTGCTTTGATCATTTTTATCAACCAATGGTTGTGAGACATCTGGTAAATCAAGGTAATACGGTGCATACCTTTGATTATTAGAGGTATTTCTATATCCCAAGTCTATGTAAAATTTACTAAAACGATATCCCAATCCAAAATGAATTCCCAACGTTTGGGTGACATCTCCTAAGTAAGCCGAAGGGAAGAAGCTAACCCCCCCTCTAACTCTAAAATTTTCAATTGCGATTTCTCCACCAAATTTTAAATTAACAGCTTGGTTAAGAAAATCTTTGATTTCAGCATTAGCAGTTAATTCATCTTGAGGAAAATCGGCAAATTTAAACCTCGAATTACCGTAGTTGAGATACATTATTTGGGCCGTTATAAATCCCGATTTCCCGATAATGTATCCAAAATCTGCCATAGCTTTCCATGGAGTTACCATAGAATAAGAGAATAGCCCATCCGGGGTAGTTCCTTCTCCAGTAATTAAATCCCCATCTAGATAAGTGTATTCCATGGAATTTCTGTAAGTATCCTCCAGATTTAAGACGGTAGGGGAATGAAAGGCCACGCCAAATCTTAAAGCTTGGCTAAACCTAAAAATCATACCCAATTTTAAATTTATACCAAGTCCTGTTGTAGTTAGGTTTTCTCGTACCACCAAATTTTGGAAATAAGGAATATTGCCATCTAATCCTTCTCCAGGATCTTCTTCGCTGTATGTTTTAAATCTATTAAAAGTTATAAATGGGATACCCATAGTGGCACCTAGCATGATTTTCTCATTCACATTTGCACCGAAAGAAAGTACAAATTCATTGACTGAACCTGAGGTGATAACTTCTTGGCTTTTGAAAATTAACTCATCAGGTGCCTCATCGTAATCAATCCCATAATAATCTTCATTTTCATAGTAAATCATTGATTGGGCATCTGAAGCCATCCCTGCATCAAAATGATCTACTCCAAAATTATTAGCAAGGTTTTGATACCATTGCATAATGGATCCTTTAGATGATCCGGAATACCTAAACTGCTGATTAAAATTGGAAAGTTGGTTAAAGCCTAATGCAAAATTAAAAGCCTCAATCTTATTCCTGCCCCTGGGTTGAGATACAAATACCATACCGAAACCAGGCAAGGTAAACTTAGTTTGATTGGTAAAAGTTTCTCCTTGAATATCCGTATTTAAGAGTTCGGCTCCAACCTTTTGTAGATTAAAGGATGGGCTTAATAATAGTTCATTGCCTCTAAAGAGCGCTATTCCTGCTGGGTTGCCACTAGTGCAAGAAAAATCTGCACCCAAACTATTTAAAGATCCACCAACACTCAAAGCTCTAGCTGATGAAACATCAGACTGAAAAGAATATCGAACAATATCATCTAGTCCTTGAGTGTTGGCCACCCACCAGCAACCTACTCCTAAAAAGTAGGTAAGTAAAAATTTTTTCATTTTTTAGTTATTACCTCTTCTTGAACTCGTTCTTACTCCACCACTAGAAGAAGACCTGGTCGTTGAAGACGAATTTCGAGAAGGAGGTGAAACGGATCTACTCGGTGCTGAGGAAGATCTATTTACACCCGAAGATGAAGACGAACCCACAGGACGTCGAGTAGCAGTGTTGCTGAACCTATTTGTTCTAGGCATAGAATTATTTGGGGTAACTCCCTGAGCATTCCCTGTTCTTCTTGTAGCCCCTACTGCCCTGTTATTATTACCTGATCTGGAGATGGTTCTATTTCTATCATATATGGTGCCTGCAGAAGTAGGTAATTTTTGACCGCTATTAATTCTAGTTCTAGAATTTGGGTTAGTAGTCCTTGTATTGATAGTTGACTGACGTCTTGGAGCCGTCAAAGTAGATCCTGCTGCAGTTCTATTGGTATTTGTTCTTACTCCTCCAGTTGGAGTAGCAGCTTCTGGTCTCCTTCCATCATTTAACCTAGGAAGATAATTGGACGCATTGCCTCTTCTTCC
>CALAZP010000081.1 GCA_937926355.1 uncultured Saprospirales bacterium | reverse complement strand
AAGGTGGCATTAAATCGATTAACAGGCCCCACTTGTTTGGTCCTCACCAGACAAAATCTTCCGGAGTACGATCGGGTGGCTATGCATATGGGTGCAGCCAGTGAAACAGCTAAGGGAGGATATGTATTATGTGAGGATACTGGCTATGATAGAATTATATTGGCTTCGGGTTCAGAGGTCGAAATTGCCGTAGAGGCCAAGAAGCTATTAAACGAGAAAGGACATAAGGTTAGGATAGTCAGTATGCCTTCAACAGATTTATTTGACGAACAACCTCAAGAGTATAAAGAAAAAATATTGCCCAAATCTTGTCGCAAACGGGTAGCTGTGGAAGCCGGTGCGAGTTTGTCTTGGTACAAATACGTTGGTTTAGATGGGCAAGTAGTTGCCATAGACCGTTTCGGTGCATCTGCACCTTATGAAAAACTATATGAAGTTTTGGGACTTACCCCTCAAAATGTAGCGGAAGTGGCGGCCCAACTATAGGTTAGGCACCCACTTTATCTACCAAAGCTCTAATAACTTCTTCATTGGTTTGATTCCAAGTGAATTCAGCTTCTGGGTCCTCTGCACCTAATGGGGTATTGCCTTTAAAATTCATTTGGCTTTTAACTGGAGTAGCTCCAGAAGTATGGAATTCATGAATGTCCGCTATCGCTAAAAGGGGGGCAACCGATTCAGGTCTTACCCCTCCTCCTACCATAAAACTAATAGCCCCTTTGGCTGCTTGAATATAGGAGGCTATGTTTTCAGCGCCTTGAGGTGCGGTGGGCTTTTGTCCTGAAGTAAGAATTCTTTTAATACCCATCTCCTTCAGTTGATCTATGGCCTCCAATGGATTCTGGCAAAGATCAAATGCTCGGTGGAAGGTAAAGTCCATATCCTTTGCGCAGTCGAAAACCAATTGAGTCATTTCCAAATCGATATTTCCATCTCGAGTCAAGGCGCCAAACACAATACCATTCATGCCAAGCTTCCTACATATTTCCACATCTTTTAGAATGACCTCTAATTCCTCGGACGTGTAAAGGAAATCTCCTTTTCTAGGTCGGATGAGGACATTTATGGGTAGATTGCATTTTTCTTTAACAACTAATAATTTGCCATAAGAAGGAGTCACTCCACCTTGGGGGAGGTTTTCGCACAACTCAATCCTTTTGGCACCTCCTTTTTCTGCAGCCCATGCAGAGGCAACGCTATCGGCTGCCACTTCAACTATTTTATTCATATAATTTATTGAGGAAGCGAAAATAAGGTATAAAATTCAAAATTTCTTTTATATTTGGCCGCACATGAATAGTTCAACCATTCATATTAACGCTTCAACTCTATTGCGCAGTCCGCGCAGGCCACGCCCTTAGGGGCTACTTTTTCCATATTACCCGTATGAGCAGGAGGGTTCCTGCCCGCTGTAAAAGCGAAATCAACCCAGAGTTTGGTTTTCGATTTTTTATCAATTATGATCATGGAAATAATAATTCAAACAGCTAACGAGCGACACGAGGAATACGCAGTTCAGATCTGTGCGCTCATCGAGATTTCTGCAAAAGAGCGGGGAACGGGTATAGCCAAAAGAGAGCCGGAATATATCAAAACAAAATTACGGAATCAAAATGCAGTGATTGCCCTGCTTGGAGATGAACTCGTCGGCTTCTGCTATATTGAGGTATGGAGCCATGGTAAATATGTAGCCAATTCAGGATTGGTTATTGAACCTAAATATCGCCAATTGGGATTGGCTAAGAAATTAAAGAAAGCTGCTTTCGATTTGTCTCAAGAAAAGTATCCCGATGCCAAATTATTTGGTATTACCACGAGTCTGCCAGTAATGAAAATTAATTCTTCGCTCGGTTATCAACCGGTTACTTTTTCAGAATTAACTCAAGACGAGGCCTTTTGGGCTGGGTGCATGAGTTGTAAAAACTATGATATTCTAGAGCGTAACGATAAGAAAATGTGTTTGTGCACAGCTATGCTGGCACCTTCTAAAAACGAAGCAAAAATTCAACACGATTTAACCCATTTAATAGTAACATCAACTAATGAAAAGTAAAAAAGTAGTCGTAGCCTTTAGTGGTGGGTTGGATACCTCTTATTGTGTAAAGTATTTATCGGCGGAAAAGGGATATGAAGTTCATGCCTTTACGGTCAATACAGGAGGATTTGATCATGCTGAGTTGGTTGCTTTGGAAAAAAGAGCGCTGGAGCTAGGTGCGACTTCCTTTCAATTTACCCATGCAGAAATTCCATTTTTTGACCAGTGCATTAAGTATTTAATTTTTGGAAATGTGCTGCGAAATCAAACCTACCCTTTATCGGTGAGTGCGGAGCGGATGTTTCAAGCGTTGGAAGTCGTCAAATACGCCAATAAAATAAAAGCTGATGCAATTGCTCACGGATCCACCGGTGCGGGTAATGATCAGGTGAGATTTGATATGGTTTTCAACAATCAGGCCTCGGATAAAGAAATTATTACCCCTATTCGAGATATGCAATTGTCTCGACAAGCGGAAATAGACTACTTGAATAGTAAAGGGGTAGTGTATAGTTGGGAAAAGGCCAAGTATTCCATCAACAAAGGTATATGGGGAACTAGCGTGGGAGGGCAAGAGACATTGGGCTCCCGGGATACGCTTCCTGAAGAGGCTTATCCTTCCGCCTGTACGGCAAAAACCCCCATTCAGACGAGTATTACTTTTGAAAAGGGTATTCCAGTGGCTATTGGCGATACTCATTTTGATCATCCCGTTGATGCCATCAAACATTTGGAAGAATTGGCAAGACCATTTGCCATCGGTAGAGATGTTCACGTAGGAGATACCATCATAGGTATTAAGGGCAGGGTAGGGTTTGAAGCAGCAGCGCCCATGATTATAATTAAAGCTCATCATCTACTAGAGAAACACACCTTGACCAAATGGCAACAGTATTGGAAAGAGCAATTGGCCAACTGGTATGGAATGTTATTGCACGAGGGACAATTTCTCGAGCCAGTGATGCGCAATATAGAACAGTTTATGAACGATACTCAAAAGTCAGTTACGGGTGAAGTTTTCATTCAATTGCATCCTTACCGGTATATTCTAGAAGGCATTCAATCTGATTTTGATTTGATGAACAGTGGTTTTGGTGATTATGGAGAAATGAACGAAGGTTGGACCGGAGCGGATGTAAGAGGTTTTACTAAAATGTTAGGGCTGCAAAGTACCATTTACCAATCGGTTCAAGAAAAAAATAAAAATTTATGATTAGAGCGGGTATCATAGGAGGTGCAGGTTACACGGGAGGAGAATTGATTCGCCTTTTATTGAACCATCCTCACGTAAACTTAGCTTTTATTCAAAGCAAAAGTCAGTCAGGTAAAAAGCTTTCAGACGTACACAAAGACCTGATTGGGGAAACCGAATTGGTCTTTACAAAAGAGGAGGATTATGCTGTTGATGTGCTGTTTCTTTGTAATGGACATGGACAAGCTAAATTGTTTTTGGAGGCCCATTCTATTCCTGAGGAAACGGTAGTAATTGATTTGAGTACGGACTTCAGGTTACATTCCGATTGGATTTATGGGTTACCTGAACTGCACAAATCTGCTATAGCATCGCACAATAGGATTGCTAATTGTGGGTGTTTTGCCACAGCAATTCAATTGGCTTTACTACCCTTAGCAGCACATCAAGCGCTTCCAGATGATATCGTGATTAATGCCATTACAGGTGCTACAGGTGCTGGGCAGCAACCAGGGCCCACCACCCATTTTAGTTGGAGAAACAATAACCTCTCCACTTACAAACCTTTTACCCATCAGCATTTAGCAGAGATTAC
>CALAZP010000080.1 GCA_937926355.1 uncultured Saprospirales bacterium | reverse complement strand
GAACTACTGAGAGATCAGCTGCCTCCCATATCTGTAGGTATCGTGGGAGAGCCTACGCAAATGCAGATGGCGATAGCAGAAAAGGGGCTAATAGTGGTAGATGCTGAGGTGCATGGAAGAGCTGGTCATGCAGCTAGGGAGGAAGGGGTCAATGCCATTTATCTGGCGTTACCTGAAATTGAAAAATTAAAAAACCATCACTTTGACAAGATATCCAGTTTACTAGGACCAGTAAAAATAGCTATTACCCAAATTCAGGCTGGGGTGCAACACAATGTAGTACCAGATCTTTGTTCTTTTGTAATGGATATTCGAACGCAAGAACATTATACCAATGAGGAGGTGATAAGGGAATTGCAACAAATTACACAGGCCGATTTACGCCCTCGTTCGCTGCGGTTGAATGCCTCTGGAATTTCAGAAGAGCACCCTTTAGTGGTGGCAGGAAAATCTCTGAGGATGACTACTTTTGGATCAGCAACCCTTTCCGACCAAGCACTATGGCCTTTTGATACCATCAAAATGGGATGTGGGGATTCTGCGCGATCACATACTGCCGGGGAGTATATTGAAATAGAAGAATTTAATCAAGGTCTAGAGACCTATATCGCATTAATCAAAACGTATGAAAAAACTTTGGGAAAAGGATTATGAGGTGCTGAAGGAAATTGAGGCTTTCACTGTAGGAAAGGATCGGGAATTAGATATGGTATTGGCGCCATTTGATGTTTTAGGCTCGTTGGCTCATGTGCAAATGTTGGAAAAAATTGGCTTGTTATCCATTGAGGAAAGGGAAACTTTGACTCGGGGATTGAAAAAGATTTATCAACTTATAGAAGCCGGAAACTTTACTATAGATGCTGCCGTAGAGGATATTCATTCTCAGATTGAATTGATGTTGACCAAAGAATTGGGGGAGGTAGGAAAAAAAATCCATACTGGTCGGTCTCGCAATGATCAGGTTTTATTGGATTTAAAATTGTATTTCCGTTATGAAATAGAAAATATTACCAATGAGGTCAAGGGGTTATTTGATACCCTAATCTTACTCAGCAATCAACATAAAGAGGTCTTGATGCCAGGATATACCCACATGCAGGTAGCGATGGTTTCCTCATTTGGATTATGGTTTGCTGCCTATGCCGAAACTTTCATTGATGATTTAACTGTCTTGCAAGGGGTGTATAAGGCCATCAATAAAAATCCGTTAGGTTCGGCTGCAGGTTATGGATCTTCTTTTCCTTTGGATCGCCAGATGGTGACCGATTTGTTGGGCTTCGATGCGTTAAATTATAATGTGATTCACGCTCAAATGGGTAGGGGAAAAGCGGAAACTTTCTTGGCTTTTGGGATTTCAGCCATAGCGGGAACTTTGGGCAAGATGGCTATGGATATCTGTTTGTATATGAATCAAAACCATGGGTTTTTTAAATTTCCAGATGAGTTGACTACCGGATCTAGTATCATGCCTCACAAAAAAAATCCTGATGTTTTCGAATTGATCAGAGGCCGATGCAATACGCTGCAAGCCCTACCTCAGCGCGTACAGCAACTGTGTACCAATTTGCCAACAGGTTATCATCGGGATTATCAATTATTAAAAGAGTTGGTATTTCCCGCTATCGAAGAATTAAAAGCTTGTTTGTCTATTGCCCAGTTTTCCATAGGAAAAATCGAAATCAACCCCAATATTTTGGAGGACGATAAATATCGGTATTTATACACCGTTGAGGAGGTCAATAAACTAGTCAATGAAGGGGTGCCGTTTAGGGATGCTTATCAGATAGTGGGTAGGCAAACACAAATGGGGACTTTCTCCTTTGACGGAGCTATTGAACACAGCCATCTAGGCTCATTGGGTAATTTGGCCAATGAGCAAATACAAAGCAAGATGGAGCAAGTGTTAAATTCTTTTGAGTTTGAGCGAGTAAAAAAGGCGCTTAGCCCATTTCAGCTACCACTTCCTTAACTTCGGGAATCATTCTTTGTAACATTCCTTCAATTCCAGATTTTAGGGTCAAAGTACTGGAAGGACAACCGCTACAAGCTCCTTGCATGATTAAGGTGACTTTACCTTGGTGATAGGATTTAAATTCGATATTTCCTCCATCCATAGCTACGCCGGGCTTGACGTAAGTTTCAATAAGTTCCTTGATTTTATTGACGATTTCCGCGTCATCATCGGAATATTCGTAACTGGCTCCCCTTTCTTTTTCTATCTCCGCCATGGCCTTGTCAAAACCTTCAGTAATAATTTCTTTACCCTCTTCTACGTAATCCTTAATGAAATTTTTGAGCTTAAGCATGATGTCTTCCCATGCGTAATTGGGCTCCTTAGTAATGGTCACAAAGTTACTGCAGATATAAACCCCTTTGACGAAAGGCAAATCGTAGAGGGCCAATGCCATAGGAGACCATTCCTCAGCGAGTTCTTTGGTTTTAAAATCTGCTGTACCGTTGTATAAAATTCGATTAGAGACGAACTTCAAAGATTCTGGATTAGGAGTCTGTTCAGTATAAAATAAAATGGGGTTGGTTGCTTTGACACTCATTTTTGTACCGTTTTGAAATCAGAAACACTACAATATTAATCAATGTTTACAAAAAAGT
>CALAZP010000079.1 GCA_937926355.1 uncultured Saprospirales bacterium | reverse complement strand
ACTCCACAGCTGACTTTTGTTTCCAAAGGAGCAGAACTGTACCAAACCCATTGTTCAGGTTGTCATGGCAAAAACCTGAAAGGTAACCCAGCCAGCGGCTATCCGGATTTAACGGATATCCACTTGAAGCAAACACCAGAATATATTCAGCAAATCATCACTAAGGGTAAAGGAATGATGACGGGATTTCCACAATTAGATGCTTCAGCAGTCCAGACGCTGATTGATTTTTTATCTCATCAAGAGATGGAAACTAAAGAGGCTATGGCTACGGTTCAAAGCTCTTCCATAAAGTATAGAATGCAAGGATACCAAAAATGGTTGGATGAGGAAGGTCTGCCCGGAATAGCCCCACCTTGGGGAACCCTTAATGCAATTGACCTAAATTCTGGAGAATATCTCTGGAAAATTCCATTTGGAGATGAACCGCTACTGGCAGAAAGAGGAATATTGGGAACTGGGACGGAAAATTATGGGGGTCCCCTTTTATTTGAAAATGGGTTATTAATAATTGGAGCTTCCAAAGATGGTTACTTAAGAGCTTATAATGCAGAAACTGGAGAGGAAGTTTGGAAATTTCAATTGCCCTATCCTGCATTTGCCACCCCATCTACTTATACAGTGAATGGAAAACAATATATAGTAATTGCTTGTGGGGGTAGCAAATTGGGAACACCGAAAGGAAATCTATATGTTGCGTTTAGTTTGAAGTAGTTCTAGTCAATTTTTACCGAAGGTATCTTAATGGGGCATGATAACCAGACGGCTTAGGCCAATATCATTTTTACCGAAGGTATTCTAAACTATTGTGGTAATAAACGATTGATAGTAAATTAAGGATGTGGATATCGAAAATTGTGATATTATAATATAATACATTACAGATAAAGTATAATACTCAAATTATAAATGGAAAACAAAAAGGATTTAACTTCAATCGAAAATATTGAAATTGTATTCCTCAGTATGCAGGATTACGATGAAATCAAAAGGGCGATGCAGGAGGCCTATCCGAGTATTCCCAATGCGCATTGGAATAAAAATCAGATCAAGTCGCTCATTAGAAAATTTCCAGAAGGTCAAGTGGGGATTAAAGTAGATGATGAATTGGCCGGTTGTGCCTTATCAATAATAGTTGATTATTCCACTTACGATGATCATCACACCTATAAAGAAATAACGGGGGCCTATACTTT
>CALAZP010000078.1 GCA_937926355.1 uncultured Saprospirales bacterium | reverse complement strand
GGACAGCAGCATGAATTCCGTTTCGACTGTGATTACTACAGATTTTATTCGAAGGTTAAGACCGCTTAGTAATGAGGGAAAATATTTAAAGTTGGCTAGGACAATCACCATAATAATCGGTTCTTTAGGCACTTTTGTAGCATTGATGATGGCGACATGGGGGATTTCCTCTTTATGGGATCAATTCAATATGATTGTTGGGTTATTTGCTGGCGGTCTTGGTGGAGTGTTCGTTTTGGGTATATTTGTTAAAAGTGCTAGTGGCTACGGTGCCCTTATTGGTTTGATTTTAAGTGGAGTAGTTCAATATTTCATCAGTGAATACAGTGAAATTCACTTTTTAATGTATGCCTTTACTGGTATGGTAGCGAGTATATCAATTGGCTGGTTAACCAGCTTTATATTTAAAAAAAATAATGCACTTTGAAAATGGAGAAGTTTAAAGGATTGATTGCCGCACCTTTTACCCCAATGGATAGTAAGGGAGATATCAATTACGGTGTCATTGATCAATTTATGGAATTATATCAAAAAAACGATATAGTTGGATCTTTTGTAGGCGGTTCTACTGGAGAAGGCGTGTCCTTGACTTTTAGCGAAAAGGTTAAATTGATTGAAAAGTGGGGTGCTTTACTCAACGATCAGGTTAAAATAATATTCATGCTAGGTGGGACTTCCTATCGGGAAATACAGGAATTAGCGATTTGTGCCCAAGAAAATAATATAGATGGAATCTCAGCGCTGGGTCCTTTTTATTTCAAACCCAATGAGGTGGCACAGTTGGTAGAATATTGTCAAAAAATTACAGAGGCTGTCCCTGAAATACCTTTTTATTACTACCATATCCCTGCTCTTACCGGTGTAGATTTGTCGATGCCTAAATTTTTAGAAGTGGCTGATGGGCAAATTGAATCTTTAGCTGGGATTAAATTTACTTCCACTCATATCATGGACTTCCATCTTTGTAAGATGTTTAAAAATGGACAATACGACATTATTTGGGGCTGTGATGAAGCATTACTCTCAGGGTTAGTAGTAGGGGCGGAATCTGCTATTGGAAGTACTTATAATTATGCTGCTCCCCTCTATAATATGATCATTCAGGCATTTGAGGATAGAAACTGGCATGAAGCGGAAAGATTGCAAAGAAAAGCGGTACTTATGGTGAATTTATTACTCAAATATGGAGGGACTTCTTCTGGAAAAGCCTTTATGAAGATATTGGGAATAGATTGTGGATGGTTTCGTTCTCCAATGTCTCCTCTGAATCAGAAGGGAATGGAGGATCTTAAATCAGATTTGGAGCAGATTGGATTTTTCGACTTTTGCAGCAAATTGTAATTATTTTTTTCAGTTTCTAACCTTTGATTTTGAACTATTTAAGTAGTTTGTTGATTAATAATGGACAGCCAAACCTATAAAAAACGATACATAGAGGTGATAAAATTCTTGGTTGCATGTTTATATTAACACCCTATTTTTAACTGCTAAAACTATACTTAAAATGGGAAAGTACGTTGTAAAAAAGTCTAAAAATGATCAGCATTTCTTTAGTC
>CALAZP010000077.1 GCA_937926355.1 uncultured Saprospirales bacterium | reverse complement strand
TTAAAAGTTAAAAATTAATCTTTAATGCCTCCAAATCACCATTAGCCAACATCATCTCCTCTCCATTTAACCAATTTTTACCGGCTTGAGGTTCCATAAGTAAGGGCATCCGCTTTTTGGTATTGTGTATTTCGGCCATCAGTTCGTTAGCTGCTCCCGTAATGATGGTAAAAGAAAAAATAATCTGATTAGATTCTTTAGCTTGCCACTTACTCCAAAGTCCTGCAAAGCAAAATATTTTTCGTTCAGGCAATTGAAGAAGGTACTTTTGCTTTTGCTTTCCCTTAGCATCCAACCACTGCCATTCAAAAAAACCATCTGCGATCACCAAGCAACGCTGATGGACAATTTGCCTAAAAGAGGGCTTCTCTTTTAATGTTTCCACCCTCGCATTTAAGGTATGGTTCTGGATTTTAAAATCTTTAGCCCAAAATGGCAATAATCCCCATTGAAAAAATTGAACTTGACTAATCCAATCATGAGTAATGATTGGAGCATCTAAATGCTGAAATCCATTAAAAAGTGTAGGAATTTCATCTAGCTCTGCTGGAGAATTTACTTCAAAAGACTCTTCTATTTGCTGAACTGTTTTCTCCAATTTATAGTGATAGCACATTTTTTTTGTTACCTTCCATTAAACTTTAATACCTATTTAAATATACTAAAAATGAAAAAGGTTATTTTACTTTTCATTCTGGAATTATTTGGATTCCTTTTCATCCAAGCACAACCTTTTAAAACCGGTACTCCAGAAGAAGGAGGCTTTTCTGCACCAAGATTAGACAGGATTGACCAATTGTTAACAGCAGCTATTGAAGATGAAGCCATTCCGGGAGCGGTTTCGTTAATCGTTCGCAATGGACAAATCGTTCAATTCAAGGCTTACGGTTATAGCGATAAGGCTATTGGCAAAAAAATGGAAAAAGACAACATTTTTAGGATCGCTTCTCAAAGCAAAGCCATCACTAGTTTGGCAGTAATGATGCTCTGGGAAGAGGGAAAATTCCAATTAGATGATCCGATTTCCAAATACATTCCCGAATTCCAAAAACCCCAAGTGATTACCTCTTTCGATTCTGCAGATTCTTCTTATACCGCTCAACCTGCAGTGCGTGAAATTACCGTAAGACATCTATTAACTCACACCTCAGGTATAGATTATGCAGGTATCGGAAGTAGAGAATTCAAAGCCATTTATGCAAAAGCTGGTATTCCAAGTGGCATAGGTAATGACGATTATATTTTGGGGGAAAGAATGAAAATTTTGGGTCAATTACCCCTGAAACATGAGCCTGGGGAAAAATTTACCTACAGTTTGAGTATTGATGTCTTAGGCTATTTAGTAGAGGTTTGGTCAGGAATGACTTTTGATGAATTCCTTTCGGAAAAAATTTTCAAGCCCCTTGGCATGAATGACACCTATTTTTATCTTCCTGCATCCAAACACAATAGATTGGTCCCTCTTTACTCTGGAGCTAATAAACAATTGTCTAAAATGTCGGGGCAAGTATTCGATAGGGTGAATCCTGATTATCCAAATTTGGCTGGCTCTTACTTTTCTGGGGGAGCTGGATTGTCTTCAACAATCGAAGATTATGCCAAATTCCTACAACTATTTCTGAATAAGGGCACTTTTAATGGGCATCGGTTATTGAGTAGAAAAACAGTTGAATTAATGTTAACGAATCAGATACAAATTGAAAATACAGCCCCATTCGGATTAGGCTTTGGTTTGGAAACCGCCGAAAATGATTACTTAAGTCCTCAATCTATTGGATCTTTTAGGTGGGGAGGAGCTTTTAAGACAAGCTATTGGGCAGATCCAGTAGAAAGCCTGATTGGGCTTCTTTACACCAATATGTACCAACAAACTCAATACACGGATTTAGAATCCAAATTCAAAACATTGGTTTACCAAGCCATTAATGATTAACCCTTTTCCCAGAGAACCTCCATCCACATTCGACCGGAGGTTCTCTCTACAATACATTGCCACTTATTTCTTCTATTCTCTCCTCGACTGACGTACCAAATATGCTCCTCATTAGATAAGTCCTCGTTATTAAATTTTAATAAGTCATATGACCAAAACAATTCGCTTTCATCTAAAACTTTAATTCTTTTAAATCCATTGTCATGAAGATAAACTAATGGATCTTCCAATTGATAAAGGCCTACTCTTAGTTGACGATTTTCATCAAAATAGCAGTTAGCTTTTAATTGAGGAGGAATATTCAAACCAGTTATCACTTCGTTAGAATCAATTACTAATTGCTTACAACTCCTTGAATTTTTGAAGGATAGACCCAAAAAAGCCATTAAAAATATTAGGACCAATAAAACTACTATTTGATTTAATTTCATTAATTCAGCTTAAACTAAAAAACAATATCCAGTTTTTTTTAGGCTAAACCAAAATATATTTCAGTGTAATAAAAAGGAATTAGTCAATAATCAAGACTACGTAAACACCTATAATATTTGCCTGAATTATTAATCCTCATCAGATTGAATATAGGCCTTACATAGTTTTTCAGATTCCTTTACGAATTGTCATTTATTGGTCAGAATCCTGTCATCCTATTGTCATATCAATCCAAAGCTGTTTTAAGTGTCATATCATCATTTTAATTTTGATTCTGAAACTAAAGTTATGCCTGTAATTAAATGTCTGCTCTACTCTATTGTATTGATATCTTCCCTTCAAATATATGGACAGACGGGAAACTACTATTTCGGTAGTTTAGATTCTACCACATGGGACTTAGAAGAAATCATTGTGACAGCTACCAGAACCAAAAGACAATTATCGGCACTACCTCTTCCCGCCACCCTAATCGGAAACAAAGAACTTTTAGCTACTGGAGTTCGGAGGGTTTCAGATATCTTAGAAGAGCAAACAGGCCTAATAATGGTTCCTGATTTTGTTGGGGGACTTGGTGTTCAGATGCAGGGTATGGATCCTGACTATACGCTAATTTTAATTGATGGTATGCCCCTAATTGGAAGATCTGCGGGTAGTTTGGATTTAACTAGACTTTCAGTAGGAAATATTCAACAAGTTGAGATTGTAAAGGGGGCTTCTTCCAGTTTATATGGCAGTGATGCCTTAGCAGGGGTCATTAATATTATTACCCATCAGCCAAAACAGGAACATTTGGGTAAGTTAGGATATCAGTGGGGCAGATTCGACAGTCATGATTTTAATGCTAATTATCAACAAGGATCCTTTCAATTTTTCGCCAATCAATACAGCAGTAGTGGCTATGATTTGAATCCATCGGATGAATGGGTAACCATTGAACCATTCAGGCAAACTACCATGCAGTCTAAATACCAATTGGATCTAGGTCAACATACAGTTATGAACCTTATGGGAAGATGGTATCAACAATACCAGGATTACACTGCCCCAGGTGGATTATCAGGAGCAACAAAAACCCAAGAGTATAACCTCCACACAAAGGGAGTCTATTCTAGTAAACCTTCTCAAGAACATACCTTAGAATGGTATGCCACCCAGTATCAAGCAGAGGAATACTTGAATACTTCCCAAGGAGAGTTGTACGACAAACAATCATTTACACAAAAATTAATCAGACCGGAATGGCGCTCTAATTTTACCGAAGGTGAAAATAATACTTTCACCATTGGTTTAGGAGCTACCTTTGAAATGGTGGATCGATCTGATTTTACTGCTACTAAAGATTTTAGAGCACCTTATTTATTTGTTCAATGGGACGGTACCGTGTGGGATAAAGTAAATATCATTGGAGGATTGAGATACGATGCACATAATGTATATCGAAATCAAGTAAGCCCCAAAGTTGCTGTTTATGTACCTCTAAATGAAAAATGGGCCATTAAAGGATCTATGGGAACTGGGTATAAAGCACCAGATTTCAGACAATTATATTTTAATTTTTCCAATTCGAGTGCAGGGTATGGAGTCTTAGGTACGGAAGCTTTGTCACAAGAATTACCCGTTTTAAAGCAAAGGGGAGAAATTGCAAGTATTCTAATATCCGACGCGGCTTTATCTGAAACCTTAAATCCGGAGCGTTCAACCAATTTTAATTTAGGTATAACCTTTGAAAAAAATAGCCGGTTTAATTTGAATTTTAATGGATTTTTAAATGAAATAAGAGACTTAATTGATACCAGGTTAATTGCAAGAAAAACCAATGGGCAGCAGCTTTTTAGCTACTATAATATTGCTAAAGTTCGGACTTTAGGAACAGAGTGGAACGTCACTTACAAGGTTTCTGATAAAGTAAAATTTTCCGGGGGATACCAGTGGTTGATGGCATTTGATAAAGATGCCCTATCACTGAT
>CALAZP010000076.1 GCA_937926355.1 uncultured Saprospirales bacterium | reverse complement strand
CCTATTATTGTTTTATAAACTAAAGTAGTTTTTGTGTTTATTTGTTTGGGTTAGAGACCCTTGTTTGAATCAAGCAAGGGTTTTTTTATTAAAAAAAATAATGCCCTGTTTTCTTTGGAAAACAGGGCATTAGCTATGATCTAAGCAGGATTAGTTTTTACCTTTAAAAGGGTCGTTTCCATTTAAAGGAGCACCTTCTTGTTCCGGTGCTTTTTGGCTTACCGTGCCAGATATGGTTAATACTTTGGAACTTTCATTTCCCCCTGCATCCTTTAGAGATAAGGTTACCGTTTTTTTGAAAGCACCAATTCTATTGGTATCGTACCTTACTTTGATTTCGCCTTTTCCACCTGGAGCAATGGGCTCCTTGGGATAAGTAGGAACTGTACATCCACAGCTTCCTCGGGCACTTGTAATTAATACCACCGATTCGCTGGTATTTGTAAATTCAAAGATTCGGTAAGGATCACTTCCTTTTTCAATTTGTCCGTAATCAACTGTTTCTTTTTCAAAATTTAGAAACTCTGTTACTTTTTCAATTTTTTCTTCTTGTTTCTGATCTAAAGAAATAGATTCCTTAGTATTTTGACCAAAAACTACTAAACCAAAGAACAGAGCCGGAAGAAATAAAATTAATTTTTTCATATCAGGAATTTTTGTTGCAGTTCGTTATTTATTGATTTAAAACCTTAAATATATGGCAACATTTTTACTAATGAAAGTTCAACCAATAAAAACCTGAGTTTGTTGACCGCTTGCTCAAAAAAGTTTACTTTTGCAGTTGTTAACCAAACTTTTGGCATGACAAAAGAAACCCATCTGTTGGAAAGCACTTACAATAAAAATGAACCCTCTCAATGGTTTCCCTCAAAGGAAAAAATACTTCAAGATTTTGAATGTTGCTGTTTGAGTAGAGAAGCTAGTTTGATTGCCAGAAGGGAGGTCCTCACAGGAAAAGCCAAGTTTGGTATTACAGGAGATGGTAAGGAAGTGGCCCAGGTGGCCATAGCTCATTTTATGCAAAATGGAGATTTCAGATCGGGTTACTATAGGGATCAAACTTTAATGTTTGCCACAGGAGTTTCAACAGTTTCCCAATATTTTTCTCAGCTTTATGCTGATCCTGTCAATGATCCATTTTCAAGTGGTAGACAAATGAATGCTCATTTTGCTACACCTTTAATTAACAAAAATGGAGAGTGGCTGGATCATACCCAGCAGTTTAATATTTCTTCAGATATATCTTCAACTGGAGGTCAAATGGCAAGGGCATTGGGTTTAGCACTTGCCTCCAAGAAATACAGAGAAAAACCGGATTTTAATTTTAGCCAATTTAGTAATAACGGATCTGAAATTTGTTTGTGTACTATTGGAGATGCAAGTACCTCGGAAGGAGTTTTTTGGGAGACCGTCAATGCTGCAGGAGTATTGCAAGTCCCATTAGTGATAGCTGTATGGGATGATGGCTATGGGATTTCCGTTCCCAAGGCCTACCAGACGGTTCAATCCAGTATTTCTCAGGCTGTATCGGGAATGGAAAAAACGAAAGATGCCACCAACGGCATTAGAATTTTTAAAGCAAAGGCCTGGGATTACCTCGGCTTATTAAAAATATTCTCCGAGGGAATTGAATTGGCGAGAAAAGAACATATTCCAGTTTTATTTCATATAGAGGAAGCCACCCAACCCCAAGGTCACTCTACTTCAGGATCTCATGAGCGCTATAAGAGTAAGAAAAGAATAGAGTGGGAGAAAAATTTTGATTGCATTAAAAAATTTGAAGAATGGATCATCCAAAATGGTATAGCTAGTGAGGAGGAAACTCAAAAAATAAAAGCTAAAGCATTCAAAAGCGCTAAATTATCTAGAGACCAGGCTTGGAAAATGGCTCAAGCACCTCTGCAAATCAAACTTCAAGAATTAAAATCAATCTATACCCGAATAAGCCATGACATTCAAGGTACGAGAGAACTGGCGGTTGAATTAAATCAGTTTAATCCTCCACAGTTAGGCGAAATGACTAGAAATGCAAGGAGAATGCAATTTTTGTTAAAAAATATTGAAATTCCTGAAAAAACAGATTTAAATAGGTGGATTCAGCATACCTATCAAATTGCTGAAAAAGCCTATCATACAAATTTGAACTGCATAGCCCCAAAAGGCAGTATACATATTCCAGTTATTCCACCTACTTTTGAAGAAAGTGCCCCTCTCTTAAATGGATATCAACTGCTTAATAAATTTTTTGATTATCTATTCGAACACCACCCCAATCTTTATGCATTTGGGGAAGATTTAGGATTTATTGGGGATGTCAATCAAGGATTTGCGGGTTTGCAAGCCAAATATGGTGAGGCTCGAATTTTTGATACGGGAATTCGTGAGCAAACTATTGTAGGTCAGGCTATTGGAATGGCTATACGTGGACTAAGACCTATAGCTGAAATTCAGTATCTGGATTACCTTATTTATGCCCTACAACCACTGACGGATGACTTGGCAACGCTCAGATGGAGAAGTAATGGAATCCAACAGGCGCCGGTTATCATCAGAAGCAGAGGGCATCGCCTAGAGGGAATCTGGCACTCAGGATCACCTATGGGTATGATTCTCAACTCCTTAAGAGGAATGTACGTATGTGTTCCCAGAAATATGACACAAGCAGCTGGTATGTACAGCACTTTACTCAAAGGAAATGATCCTGCTTTAGTAATTGAATGTCTAAATGGTTATAGACTAAAAGAAAAATTACCCAGTAATTTAGGTACCTATACTGTACCCTTGGGAAGTCCCGAAATATTAAAAAAAGGCCAGGATGTTACCTTGGTGACTTATGGTTCATGTGTTCGAATTGCCCAAGAGGCTGTTAACCTATTAGAAAAATCTAATATTTCAGTAGAACTCATTGATATTCAAACCTTGCTTCCTTTTGATTTAGAAAAAACAATAGTAGACTCTATCAAAAAAACCAACAGAGTAGTCTTCATGGATGAAGATGTGCCTGGTGGGGCTACCGCATTCATGCTTAAGGAAGTACTTGAATCACAGGGAGGCTATGAGTATTTAGACGCTGCCCCAGTTACCATTACTGCAAAAGAACATAGGCCCCCTTACGGTTCCGATGGGGATTATTTTTCCAAACCCAATACTGAAGATGTGTATGAACGCATTTACGAAATGATGTCGGAATCCAATTTTGAAAAATTTCCAATTTAATTTTTAGA
>CALAZP010000075.1 GCA_937926355.1 uncultured Saprospirales bacterium | reverse complement strand
GAACGGTGTCGGCAGACTTTATTTTTTCAAGCAATTTTTCTTCAGCCTCTTTTCTGTTTGTCAATGTATTAATTGGTAAATCACGTAGCGCTTCCAAGATTTCTAAATGACCTGGTTGGTAAGCCCTGGGAGCAATATCTAATATGATTAGTTTGTTTAATCGTTCGGGGTAATCGAAGGCAAATTGCATCGCGACTTTGCCTCCCATTGAATGCCCCATAATATGTGCTTTAGGTAAAGTCAATTGATCCATAAACTCTGCAATATCCTTTGCCATAGAGGATAAATCCATATTAGATACATGGGGAGACTTGCCGTGATTTCTTTGGTCTAGAATGTAAACCTGAAAATAGGATGACAGGTGGTTGGCAATGGATTTCCAATTATCTAATGTTCCAAATAAACCGTGAAGTATAATTAGAGGAGTTCCTTGTCCTTGTGTTTTGTAATTAAGATTCACTTCAGATCGATATTTAAATTATTCCAATTTCCTCTTGTCTTGTAGGGGTGAAATCGAGCGAAAAGGTCTTCTTGGTACCAATTTTCCTTTCTTGTTAATTGAACGACTTGGCTATGCAGGCCACTGCTATAAGCAAATTCCTCCAAAGCCTTAATGTTTTCCCAGATGCTAAAAGTTGCTTGTTGAATCAAGGGCAATTCTCCAACCCCAATTGCAAATATTTTATTCTTGGATTGTTGAAGAGAACGACTTACTGGATGGACAAATTGCCAGAACCTAAATAACCTTGAGGGTCGAATAGTTGCACGGGTTAATACGGCTAAAGGACGATCGGCAAGTTGGTTGATTACTTTATTAAACGGAGTCTTTCCTTCCCATTTTCCATGAACGCCACAGGTTTGCATATAAATAGTAAATAAATTAGAGGAGGTAACAGCGCAATCCTTATACCAAGAATTGTTTTTGAAAAATTGTTCAGCTGTATTTTCATTAGCCCATACGGCTAAAAGGGAGTAGACTCCTAAGTTGGGGAAATGACTGAAACCTGTTTTAGCTCCACTTCCTAGCATTTTTGCAAAAATAGGAAGTTTTAATTGCGGAAGAATTTGGTTGGAAAGCCCCATATATTTAAATGCTTTCCATTTATTACGGAACCCCTTAAATTCAAAAAGAGTTAGTGTTACGACTTCTGTTTTGGCCATAGGGTTTAAACAGTTATTGGTGTTAAGTGGTTTAGAAATCAAAAATGAGATGGGGTTTGAGTTAAATAGTGCTTATCAACCTACAGGAGATCAGCCTCAGGCTATCCAGCAGTTGGTAGATGGAATCAATAGGGGAGAGAAAGGGCAGGTGCTATTAGGCGTTACTGGCTCTGGAAAAACTTTTACTGCAGCTAACGTTATTACCCAATTAAATAGGCCAACATTGGTTTTGACTCACAACAAAACCTTAACGGCTCAACTTTATGGGGAGTTTAAGACCTTTTTCCCAGATAATGCCGTGGAGTATTTCGTTTCTTACTACGATTATTACCAACCTGAAGCGTACATCTCTGTTTCTGACACCTATATAGAAAAGGACCTTTCCATTAATGAAGAAGTAGATAAACTTAGATTAAGAGCTACATCTAGTTTGTTGTCGGGACGAAGGGATATTATAATAGTTGCTTCTGTTTCGTGCATTTACGGTATGGGGAATCCTGAAGATTATAAATCGGGAATCATTAGAATTAAAGTTGGGGAAGTGATTTCCCGAAATGGTTTGCTATACAGGTTGGTGGATGCGTTATATTCTAGGACAGAATCTGATTTTAGAAGGGCCACTTTTCGAGTAAGGGGAGACACGGTGGATATTAATTTGCCTTACGTAGATTATGGATATCGCATTATTTTTTTTGGAGACGAAATTGAAGAAATTGAACAAATTGATGTTGAAAATGGAAAGAGGATAGACAGAATGGATCATGTGGCAATTTTTCCTGCAAATTTATATTTGGCACCAAAGGATAGAATACACGGCGTCATTCGACAGATTGAGGATGAACTGCATGCGCAAGAGCAATATTTTATAGAGGAGGGAAGGTTGTTAGAGGCCAAAAGAATAAAAGAGAGAACCACTTTTGATTTAGAAATGATTAAGGAACTGGGGTATTGTAATGGGGTGGAAAATTATTCTAGATTTTTTGATGGTCGCTCACCAGGTATGCGACCTTTTTGCCTTTTAGATTATTTTCCAGATGATTTTATTTTAGTAATAGATGAGAGTCATGTTACGATTCCTCAAATCAGGGGAATGTATGGAGGAGATAGAGCTCGTAAATTAAGTTTAGTTTCCTACGGGTTCAGGCTGCCATCAGCTATGGACAATAGACCTCTAAATTTTACAGAGTTTGAAACCTTTATGAATCAAGTCATTTTTGTGAGTGCTACACCAGGTGATTACGAATTAGAGTTTACAGAGGGATTAATTGTTGAGCAACTTGTAAGGCCTACCGGTTTGCTCGATCCTCCAATTGAGGTTCGATCAAGTAAACACCAAATTGATGATTTATTGGAGGAAATTAGATTGCGTA
>CALAZP010000074.1 GCA_937926355.1 uncultured Saprospirales bacterium | reverse complement strand
TAAAGAATAGAAAAATGAATTTGGAAAATTATTTTAATACGTTTAAGAAACAGGTTATTGGAGATGGTGAATTCTTTAATACGCCTGACGGCAAAAAACCATTGCTCTATGCTGACTGGACGGCAAGCGGAAGGTTATATAACCCTATTGAATCCGTTTTGATTCATAAATTGGGTCCTTATGTGGCGAATACCCATACGGAAACAAATATTTCGGGAAGCAGCATGACTATGGCTTATGCACAAGCTAAGCAATTAATTAAAAAACATGTAAATGCATCACCTAGCGATATTATTATTACCTCTAATTCTGGTATGACTGGTGTGGTCAATAAATTCCAAAGAATATTGGGACTTAAGATCCACGAAAAATTTAGACCCCTGATTGATAGTCAAATAGAAAAACCCGTCGTTTTTGTTTCTCATATGGAGCATCATTCTAACCAAACCTCCTGGTTAGAGACCATTGCAGAGGTAGTAGTTATTCCTCCTAATACTGAAGGATTAGTATCCTTAGATGCGCTAAAAAATTTATTGAAAAAATATGGGGATAGAAAGGTTAAAATAGCTGCAATTACTTCCTGCTCCAACGTTACTGGAATATTCACTCCTTACCATGAAATTGCAGAAACTATGCACCTAAATGGAGGATGGTGTTTCGTCGATTTTGCTTGCTCTGCTCCATATATTCCTATTGATATGCATCCAGAAAACGATCTCCAATATTTGGATGCCATATATTTTTCGCCTCATAAATTTTTAGGAGGACCAGGGTCTTCAGGAGTTTTGATTTTTAATCAAAGTTTATATCAAAACAAGATTCCCGATCATCCAGGTGGAGGTACGGTTGATTGGACTAATCCTTGGGGAGAACACAAATATTTAGAAAAAATTGAATTAAGGGAAGATGGGGGAACACCCGGTTTTCTGCAAACTATCAAAGCGGCATTAGCTATTAAGCTTAAAGAAGAAATGGGAGTAGAAAATATTGCTACGAGAGAACACCAAATGGTAGCTAAAATCATGCCGGCGCTGAAAGCTATTCCTAAATTACACCTATTGGCAGAGCAACATTCTAATCGTTTGGGGATTTTTTCCTTTTACATAGAAGGCCTTCATTTTAATTTAGGAGTCAAATTATTGAATGATAAATTTGGGATTCAAGTCAGGGGTGGTTGTTCATGTGCGGGCACCTATGGCCACTACTTATTAGAAGTAAGTCGAAAAAAGTCAAACGAAATCACCCATAAAATTGATGTTGGCGATTTAAGTGAAAAGCCCGGATGGATTAGATGTTCAGTACATCCTATTATGTCTGATGAGGAAATTGATTACATAATTGATTCTATTAAATCTCTTGCACTCCATTTTGAAGATTGGAAAAAGGCTTACCAATATGATTCACACACCAATGAGTTTGTGCATAATACTTTTGATGATCAACTAGAAAATGAGGTAGTCAGTTGGTTTGATGAACCTAATAAACTAAAAGAGCGCAATGAATTCGAGGGTATATTTGGATAATGCGGCAACAACTCCACTTTTACCAGAGGTAGTGGATGCTATGGCCGAAGTACTTAAAAATAATTTCGGAAATCCATCTTCCATTCACTCAGAAGGTAGGAAGGCAAGGACATTGATAGAAGATTCAAGAAAAAAAATTGCCCTTTCTTTGGGAGTATCTATTGGAGAAATTTTTTTCACTAGTTGCGGTACCGAATCCAATAATATGGTTTTAAAAAATTCGGTTAGAGATTTAGGAGTTAAAAGAATTATTTCATCGCCAACTGAACATCATTGTGTTTTACATTCCCTACAAAGAATTGCGGCCGAGCACCCAGAGGTCCAAATTAAATATTTGCCAATAGATAGTGACGGAAGGCCTAATGCAGAAATATTAGACAAATGGTTAAAGATTGACCAAACTTATACCTTGGTGTCTTTAATGCATGCTAATAATGAAACAGGGGCACTGATAGATTTGGCACAGATAGCGAGTATTTGTAGCGCAAATAATGCTTTATTTCACTCAGATACAGTTCAAACTGTAGGATATTTTCCCATTCAAGCAAGGGAATGGGGACTAAACTTCTTATCTGGGTCTGCGCATAAATTTCATGGACCCAAAGGTATTGGATTTGTTTACATTAACAGGGACAATCAGCTCGCTCCATATATTGATGGAGGGGCACAAGAGCGAAATATGAGAGCTGGTACTGAAAATATACATGGTATTGTTGGAATGTCAAAAGCTTTAGAAATTGCTATTCATGACATGGAAAGTAATCAGTCGCATATTAGCAAATTAAAAGAATCTCTAACTCAAGGTCTTTACCAAGTTCAGCCCGACATAAAAATCATCGGTAATAAAAAAGGACCATCTCACTATAAAGTATTGAATGTGCTATTCCCA
>CALAZP010000073.1 GCA_937926355.1 uncultured Saprospirales bacterium | reverse complement strand
TTATTTCAGTATCAGTAAGTTAGTTTGGCCCCATTGTTTCGACAATGGGGTTTTTATTTATATTTGCCCCAACAAAAAATATCTAGATAATGGACTTTGATGTAATTGTTTTAGGTAGTGGCCCGGGAGGGTATGTCGCTGCGATTAGAGCTGCACAATTAGGGAAAAAAGTTGCTGTTATTGAAAGAGAGGCTCTTGGTGGAATTTGTCTCAACTGGGGTTGTATTCCAACAAAAGCTTTGCTTAAGAGTGCACAAGTATTCGAATATATTAAACATGCTAAAGACTATGGAATAAATGTGAACGGTGCAGAAGCAAATTTTGATGATATGATCAAAAGGAGCAGAAATGTAGCGGGAGGAATGAGTAAAGGCATTCAATTTTTATTTAAGAAAAATAAAATTACTGCTATATACGGTAATGGTACGTTACTTAGGGGCAAAACAGTTGAGGTAACCGATGCTGAGAACAATAAAAAGCAGTACACTGCAGAGCATATCATTATAGCAACTGGTGCAAGAACTAAGGCGTTACCTAACGTTCCAATAGACAAAAAGAAAATTATAGGTTATCGTTTAGCCATGACCCTTCCAAAACAACCCAAACACATTGTCATTGTAGGAGCGGGTGCCATTGGCGTTGAGTTTGCATACTTTTATCATTCAATTGGAACAAAAGTAACTATAGTAGAATTTATGGAGCAAGGGCTTGTTCCAAGGGAAGATGTTGATATTTCTAAAGAATTGACTAAAATTTTTAAGAAAAAAGGTATTGACATTTTAGCTAATACGTCAGTGGAATCTGTTGATACTAAGGGTGATGGATGTAAAGTAACCATAAAAGATAGGAAAACTGGAAAGGAATCCTCTTTAGAGTGTGATATAGTAATGTCCGCTGCAGGTGTAACTCCTAATACAGATAATATTGGTTTAGAAACATTAGGGATTAAAGTAGATAGAGGATACATACTTGTAGATGAGTATTATAGAACAAATATACCTGGGATTTATGCTATTGGCGATGTAATACCAGGACCTGCGCTAGCACATGTTGCGAGTGCTGAAGGAATAACATGTGTAGAAAAAATATCAGGATTAAATCCAGATCCAATTGATTATAATAATATCCCGGGATGTACTTATTGTGTACCAGAAATTGCATCCGTCGGTTACACAGAAAGCCAAGCAAAAGAAAAGGGATATGATTTAAAAATTGGAAAGTTCCCTTTCACAGCTTCTGGTAAAGCAAGTGCATCTGGAGATACATCTGGGTTTGTCAAAGTTATTTTCGACGCGAAATACGGTGAGTTTTTAGGGGCACATCTTATAGGAAGTAATGTAACAGAAATGATTGCAGAAGTTGTCGCCGCTAGAAAGTTGGAGACAACTGGACACGAAATTATTAAGTCAATTCACCCTCATCCAACCATGAGTGAGGCACTCATGGAAGCTACAGCTGCTGCCTACGATGAAGTCATTCATATATAAATTTAGATTTTTGAGAGGGTATTCCTTTATCCTCTCAAAAACTTAAATTTCTAGCTGTTTCAAATATTCTTTGAATCAACCTTTTTTCAGCTAAGATGATATCAGCACTACCTGACATAGCCTGTTTGGGTTCAATTTCTTCATTTATTGAAGTAATTAAGCCATTAGGAAATCTTATTTCGACTGGAATTTCACCATTATTTGGAACTATACCTTTCCACATTACTTCGCCCTCAACAATTCCGTATTCATACTGAGGATAACCATCTAATCGAACGACGACCTTTTGATATTCTTCAATCTTAGCTGATTTACTAACAGGAACCATCATTCTTCCGATAGTTTCAATCTTATTCAATGGCACAACCATTAAAAGTTCAGCTTCTCTGCTAACAAACTGTTGTTCACCTATTTTTTCATTAGCATATAAAACAATTCCATCAATTGGAGCAGTCACTAAATAATTTTTTTTCCAATCCTTTAGACTATTTCTTAGCTTGATAAATGCATCTTTCATTTGACTTGATGCGGAAAATAAATTTTCAGTTGCTTCAGTTTTTACACCACTAATATTAGCCCTAACTGTTTCTATTTCAAATTGCTTATCCTTAATATTCCCTTCAATTACTTGCATTTCTCTTTCTAATTGAAGAATATCCTCTTTAGTTTGACTTAAAATTTCTGGATCAAGCAATCTATTTTCAACATTCATCTCTTCTTGTCTCTGACGAGTATAGGCTAAATCTAATTGCTCTGCTAACTTTGATTTTCTTCTTTGTTCTAATTGTAAACTAGATTGTATGGTCTGGATTTTCTTTTCAAGTTGAACTATATTAAGCTTTTCTAAATTTCCTCCAAATAAATAATTAAACGTTTCTTGCTTTCTTAAAAAATCATAATAATCATCTTGTAATTCTCCTAATAACAAGTTTTTAGGCAATACAAGATTCAAAAGATCACTATCATCAGAATTAGAAATATTGCTTATTAATAATTCTAATAAAAGTGCATCCTCATAGTTTGCTTTACATTTAAATACTAATAAAGGATCCCCTACCCTTACGGTATCTTCATTTAACACCAAAATCTCTGAAATATATCCTCCATTTTCAGCAATTAACCTTTTAGGAGGATCGGTGGAAGTAACACTTATATTTCCTTGGGCAGTTTCATTATATGGCATAAAAAAAGCCACTGCAGAAACAATTAAGCTTATAA
Organism: uncultured Saprospirales bacterium; assembly: GCA_937926355.1. Classification (GTDB taxonomy): domain Bacteria; phylum Bacteroidota; class Bacteroidia; order Chitinophagales; family Saprospiraceae; genus CALAZP01. Next base: position 26,100 of record CALAZP010000073.1, on the reverse strand, counting down.
TAAAGAAAAAATAGGTACCCCATCTTACCAACCAATGAGGAGGAGTCCCAAGAATTTCTTGAACTTCTTCACTCCTTAATTCAATTTGATCTGCAGTCATAAACAAAAAATCTTCAATTTCCTAATTCAAGTTGATTTCTGACTAATTGATAGTAAGCTCCTCTTAAGTTAGTTAAATACTCATGAGTTCCTTGTTCTACAATTTCTCCTTCCTCTAATACGATAATATTATCTGCATTCATTACGGTGCTTAGTCTATGCGCTACAACTAACATTGTTTTTTCTTTAAAAAAAGATTCCAAATTTTCTACCACAATCATCTCATTGAAAGCATCTAGCGCATTGGTAGCTTCATCGAAAAAAATATACTCTGGATTTTTATAAACTATCCTGGCAATAAGAAGCCTTTGTTTTTGGCCTTGACTAATTCCTAAGCCCTCTTGACCAATTTTTGTATTATAACCAAGTGGTAAGGATTCAATAAATTGCTGAATACTTGCAACTTTTACGGCATTCAATAATTTTTGCTTGTCTACCACCTCATCGCCTAAGGCAATATTTTTCGCTATTGTATCATTAAAAATAAAACCATCTTGTAATACTGCTCCACATTGACTTCTCCATAATCTACTCTGTATGGCGTTTAAATTTATATCTCCAATTCTAACAGCTCCACTGGTGGGTTTGTAAAAATTTAATAGCAGTTTAATTAAAGTTGTTTTACCACTTCCACTTGCACCAACAATAGCAGTGGTTTTACCTTTAGGTATTTTAAAACTGATATTTCTGAGGACTACTGGAGAATTAGGACCATTATAATTAAACCAAACTTGATCAAAAATTAAATCTCCATATTCCGGTAAAATAGAAATTTTGTCGTCAATATTTTCTTCGTTTTCCTTCATATGAATTTCATTCATACGCTCTAAACTAATTTTAGCCTCTTGAGTAGATTTTGTAAATTCTACTAATCTATTTAATGGACCATTCAACTGCCCAAGAATATATTGAATAGCAACTAACATCCCCAAGGTCATCTCCGTCTTAATTACCATTTCAGATACCATATAAATGATAATAAGATTTTTGGATTCATTCAAAAAAACAGCACCTGACCTTTGAAATTGTTCTATTTTGAGGGATGCCATAGAAGTTTTAAAAAGCCTGGCTTGTATTCTTTCCCAAGTCCATCTCTTTTGTTTCTCTGCATTATTCAATTTGACATCCTGCATCCCATTGATGAGTTCAATTAAATGACTCTGGTTTTCTATTGATTGATCAAACCTTTTATAATCTAAATCTCTCCTCAACCTTAAAAATGCAGCTATCCATAATAGATAAATTAATGTCCCAATAATAAATACATAAAAGACTTGAATACTCCACAAAGCTATTACGAAAGAAAATACTATGATATTAACTGAGCTAAAAAGACTAACTAAAGAAGTAGAACTCATAAACCTTTGTACTCTCTCATGATCAGCAATTCTCTGCATTAAATCTCCAGTCATTCTAGAGTCAAAAAAGTTAATCGGCAGCCTGGTTAATTTTATTAAAAAATCAGAAATAAGACTAATGTTGACCCGACCACCAATATGCATTAAAACGAAACTTCTTAGTAATTCAACAACTGTTTGACTAAAAAAAAGAACAAAATATGCTATGATAACAACCTTTATAAAATTGAGATCTACAATTTGAATACCCACATCCACAATAGCCTTGAGGAGAAAAGGGAAAAGTAATTCTAGAAAACTACCTAAAAGTAAGGCTATAAACAACTGAATGATAAGCCTTCTATACTTCTTGAAATATGAAAAAAGGTAACCAAACCCTGATTTTCTCTTTTTTTCGCCTTCTTGTTCATAAAATTCTGGAGTTGGATCTAGGAGTAGAAGGACTCCCGTTAGATTTCCTTCTTGACGATCACTTGCCCAATTAGATATAAACTCATCTTTAGAGAGTTTAAATAAGCCGGCGGATGGATCTGCAATCCAAACGAAATTTTTATTGGCCTTTCTAACTACAACAAAATGATCTTGTTTCCAGTGAGCTATACAGGGAAAAGGTACTTCTGAGACCATTTTATCATAATCCACCTTAACCGCAAGTGACTGTAAACCAATATGTTCTGCAGCATCGCTAATGCCAAGCATAGATACCCCTTGTTTGCCAATGAAAGTTAATTCTCTCATTCTTTCCAAAGAATAAAATCTACCGTGGTATCTTGCGATCATTCTTAAGCAAGCTGCACCACAATCCATTGCGTCTAGCTGCTGATAAAACGGAAATGATTTTAGCATAAAATCTGCTAGAAATTTATTAGGTAAAGATAGTTAATGAAATGAAAAATAGCTTGATAATGTGAACATTATAAATTTATTTTTCCCTTAAATAAGAAAAAATACATGGATCCAGTAAACTGCAAAATTATTTTTATGGGAACACCAGGTTTTGCTGTTCCTATTCTAGAAACTATTTTAAATACAGGTTTTGAGGTATCAGCCGTAATAACCGCACCTGATAAATACGGAGGAAGAGGTAAAAATCAATTACTTGAATCATCAGTCAAAAAATTTGCACAAACCAAAAAACTCAATATTCTTCAACCTACTAATTTGAAAGATCCGGAATTTATAAACCATCTAAAAAAAATAAATCCTACTCTTCAAATCGTAGTTGCTTTCAGAATGCTTCCCAAAGAGGTATGGGAAATACCTAAGCTAGGTACTTTCAATTTACATGCTTCTTTACTGCCTGCATACAGGGGTGCAGCGCCTATTAATTGGGCTATTATTAGAGGTGAAAAAGTAACAGGTGTTACCACCTTTTTAATTGACTCGAAAATTGATACTGGAGCAATACTTCTCCAGTCTAAAGTAACTATTGAAGAAGATGATACCGCAGGTACTTTGCACGATAAACTAATGAATGAAGGTGCTAAACTGGTAATTTTAACTATAAATGGTTTAATAAAAAAAACGATTACTCCAAAATTGCAAAATTCAAATGATTTTTCGTTAGCTCCCAAAATATTTAGAGAAGACTGTAAAATTGATTTTAACCGAAAGAGCCAAGAAGTCCATAATTTTATCAGAGGATTAAGTCCTTACCCAGGTGCATGGGCTGAAATTAAAGGAAAAGATATTAAAATTTATAAGGGAAAAATTGAAATAGCTGAACATGGAAATCAACCAGGATCCATTCTTACGGACAACAAATCTTACTTTGCTTTGGCGACAATTGACGGATGTTATAAAATTTTAGAACTACAAATCCCTGGCAGAAAGAAAATGAATATTGTTGATTTTATCCGAGGCAATAACCTTCAAACTATTTTAAGATGAAGTTATTAGATCTAAATTTTTTAGGGCTACCCAATACTATTGGATCTTATTTAATGGAAAGTGGTAAACATAAAATTTTAGTTGAAACCGGTCCCGCTACAATTTTACCTACTTTCAAACAAAAATTGGCTTCTTTTAATTTGTCTATTGAACAAATAACAGATGTATTTTTAACACATATTCATCTAGATCATTCTGGATGTGCATGGGCGTTTGCAAATGAAAATGCTCAAATTTATGTTCATCCTAGAGGAGTTCGACATTTAGTAAATCCAGATAAACTAATAGCTTCCGCAAGTTTGATTTATAAAGATCAAATGGAAAGATTATGGGGAGAAATAAACGGGATAGATATCCAAAAAGTAAGAGGAGTTGAAAACCTAGAAGAAATAAAATTAAATGATATGGTTTTCAAGGCACACCATACTCCAGGTCATGCGAATCATCATATTGTATGGGCTATAGATGATTTGCTTTTTACAGGAGATGTTGCAGGAGTAAAAATGGTAAAGAGTGGACCTGTAATACCTCCTTGCCCTCCTCCAGATATTGATATTCCACTTTGGATAAAATCCATTGAAACCATTAGAATTCTAAACCCAAAAAAATTATGTTTAACACATTTTGGCGTTATTTCTGATTGGAAAAATCACCTTGATGAATTAGAGGAAAGGCTTTTAAGCTGGGAGAAATGGATGAGACCTTTTGTTGAAAACAATGAATCTATTGAAACCATTACCCCGAAGTTTGTTCAAATGGTAATGAAATCATATCAAGAAAAAAAATTAAGCGAAAGAGAAATTAGTTATTACGAAAAAGCTAACCCCTCTTATATGAGCGTTCTAGGAATAGTGAGATACCTTAAGCAAACTATGAGATAGGTAAATATCTTTTGGCAAAATTTAAAATCGCTTTTAAAGCTTTAATATCAGCTCCATTTTCGCTAGAAGGCTCTAGTTTAATTTGTTCCTTTAAAACAGGAATTGAAGTTAAATCCTTTAAGCCCAATGGTTTAAATAAGTAAACTACTGAAAGTAAACTAAAAAAGAAAAAAACTGTAATTAAGGCGCTAATGCCTCTCTTCATTTTCATTTGTATGTATTTTCATCTATATAGACGCAAAAATTAAGATAAGGGTTGCATCTACCCCTTCATTTTTAGTAAATTATTATATTTAATTAATTCTTTACCAACTTGCGAAGAAAAGTTTAGGCTCCCTTCATTATTGTAGAACTCTACTATTTTACCTCCATCTAAAACACAAATACTTGGACAAAATTCAACCAAGGAAAGATCGTGGGCGACAAATAAAATGGCCATTTGCCTATTGGCATTAAGCGTAATTATTAAATCAATTATTTTTCTTTGAGTTGGAAAATCTAATGAGGAAACGGCTTCATCACAAATTAAAAGGTCTGGTTCAACTGCCAAGCTTCTTGCAATGGCTATTCGCTGACGCTCCCCACCAGACAATTCAATCGGTTTCCTTTTAAAATAATTATCCGATAACCCCACCTCGTCAAGAATAGAAGAAATTTTTAACTGTAACGCTTTTTTAGAAATAAAAATATGGTATTGCATTAACACTTCTCCAATAGTCTCTTCAACAGTAAATTTTGGATTTAAAGAAAGAAATGGATCTTGTTGAACCAATTGAATTTTATACGGTAGGCAATTTAACGACAACTCTCCATATTGAGTTTTTACTAAACCGGCCAAAATTTTACATAAACTGCTTTTACCACTACCAGATTTACCAACTAATCCAAGGATTTCTCCTTTGCGAATAGAGATGGACAGATTTTGTAATATAGGTTGGTAATTATTTTTTCTTCGTTTAAGATAAAGATTTACACTTTTTAGCTCAACCAAAACATTTTTTTTGTAATTGACTGCTTGAACTCTAGATATCTTTTCTTCAGGTCTAGCTTTAAAATTATTGGATTGGAGAAATGGTAAGACCCTATCACAATATTTGTAAACAATATTTTGATCATGGGTAATTAACAGTAAACTCATTTTACTTCGATCGACCATTTTCATAATTAAGTCTAAAATATCAACTGTGGTTTTGGAATCCAATGATGTAGTAGGTTCATCTGCAATCAAAAGTATAGGGTTTTTGGCTATGGCTATCCCAATAACGACTCGCTGCAATTGACCACCAGATATTTCGTGAGGGAATGCCTCTAGGAAGGAAGGATCTTTTGGAAGATTTAAATCATCAAGTATGGATTTTAGTTTGTCCTCTATTTCAGAGAGTGGAATAAAATGCTTTAGACCTTCTATCAGTTGCTTTCCGATTGGATATAAAGGATTAAGTGCAACTTGAGGTTCTTGAAAAACAAATCCGATTTGATGGTATTTGGATGAGTTGGGATTTAGAAGGTTTATTTTACCGCCTGAATGGTCTTCTAAGACCATTCTGCGAGCCTTGATTTTAAATTTACTATTAAGAAGATTGGCAACAGAATATGCAGTTAGTGTTTTCCCTGAACCTGATGGTCCAACAATGGCCACCTTTTCTCCTCTCAAAATATTAAATGAAATTCCTTCAACAATTGGCTGATTCTTAATTAATATTGATAAATCTTCTACAGTTAATAAATTACTTTGATGATTCATCTGTAATTTTTAAAGTAATCTGTTCGTCATGAAAAGAATAATCTAGGCGATTAATATTATTAAAAAAATGAATAATGGCTGCACCTAAAAATTCATTTCTCCAGGTATTTAAGATGTTCTGAATACCCTTTTTAGAATCGGCTTTAATTTGTTTTAAAATACCTCTTGGTAGTACTAAATCAATAGATATATTTTGTCTGTTGCAAACTAAAGAAACAATTTGATATAGAATTTCATAGTTTAATGCTTGGACAGTATCTTCTTTCTCTGTTTTTTTTATTTGGTTAATTGTTTTTTCTTCCTGATCGGTCATTGGAGTATTAGCAATTTCTAATAGCTTTTTGCCGTGCTTTTTTAAAATTCCTCCTGGAAGTCTTCTACTTTGTTCTAATTCTTTTAAATCTTTAGAAAGTCCTTTTACAATTATGGGAAAATATTTTTGCTGGATAACCGCTTCCTTTGAAATGTTTTTGGCTTTTGCGACATCTAATCTCCAATTAATCAATCTAAATAAATACAGTTTACCCTTTCGATCTAACTTACCAATCAAGGGATGGTTTAAAAAGTCCTTATACGGTTCTAATTGAAAATAACTTTTATTGCAAATTTTGGATAACTCTTCTTGGCACCATTCTGTGCGGTTTTTTGATTCGAGTTTTACCAAGAGGGATTGATATAATTCATAAAGATATATTACATCTTCAACGGCATAATTAATAAAATATTCAGGCAAGGGCCTCATTTTCCAATCTACGACAGAGTAACTTTTAGAAATATTTTTTTTCAATTCATTAAAAAGTAAATCTTTAAAAGAAATAGGAAATCTATAGCCTAAAAAACCAGCCGCAATCTGAGTATCAAATATGTTACATGGAATCACCCCATATAACTCAAAAAATATCCTGTAATCATTATCTCCAGCGTGAGTTATTTTTAAAATATTTTCGTTTTCTAAAAGGTCTAAAAAGCATTTTATTTCATTAATTCGAATGGTGTCCACTAAAAAAATACCATTTTGACATGCGATTTGGATTAGACATAATTCAGTAAAAAAAGTATTTTCTCCAATAAATTCAGTATCAATTGCTATCCATTCAAGTTTGAGCAATTCATCGCAAAGTTTATTTAATTCTTGTTTATCTTCTACATAAGTATATTCCATACTACATAATTACCTATTGATGAAAAATGGCTTCTAAAACTTTTTCCTTGTAACTATTTCCAACTGGAAGTGCTACTTCTCCAAGATAGAGCGTATTCCCTTCAATAGCCTTTACTTGATTAATTGCAACAATATAGGACTTATGAATTCTTAGAAATTGATTCATTGGCAACTCGGCTTCTAATTTTTTAAGAGAAAATAGAGATAAAATCTTTTCATTTGTGGTTACAAAAGAAGCATATTCCCTCATACTCTGAATATAAATAATGGATTGATAGGGTATCCTTATAATTTTGTGGTCAGCTTTGATAATCAGAAAATCTCTTTCCCCATTAGGAAATTTTCTCGTCTCTTTTGCCAAAACTTTATCAATAGATTTTTCAAAACGACTAAAGCTGAATGGCTTCAATAAGTAATCAATTACATTTAATTGATATCCTTCAATAGCAAAATCAGGATAAGCTGTAGTTAATATTACTGATTGAGAAGGGTTATACTGCTCTAAAAATTCAATTCCTGTTTGACCTGGCATTTGCACATCTAAAAAAATTACATCCACTTGATTATCCCTTAAAAATTCCCTTGCCTCGATTGGGTTTTTCAAACTTCCTACAGTTTCTAAATCAGTATTTCTACCAATAAAGTTAAGAAGAAGTGACCGTGCCAATTCTTCATCATCAACCACTAAACATTTAAGCTTCTTCAAAATAAAATTTTAAACAAATTAAAGGCAAAACCTCTTATTGCCAAATTTTTAAAGTGATTGAGAAAATTTTAAGATTATTGGTAATTACCAAAATATGATTTTCTGGATACAATAATTCAAGTTGTCTTTTAACGTTTTTTAGCCCTATTCCCCCTTGTTGATCCTTTGTAAAAATAGTTTCAGGTTGGGTATTTTCCACTGTAAAAATCAATGTTTGCTTTTCAAATTTTAAATCAACCTTTATCCATCCAGAATCTAAATTTTCAATATTGCTATGTTTAAATGCATTTTCAATAAAAGGAATTAAAATCATAGGAGCAATTTGATATTTAGCAGGTCCTTCATCAAGACTTAAACTGATATTTAATCCCTGACTATCCTTCAATCTCTTTAGATCGATATAATTTTTAATATAAGTCAGTTCATTTGCCAAATTAACCTTATCTGAATTACATTCATATAAGATATAGCGAAGCATATCTGATAATTTCAATAAGATATCCGGAGTAGATTCGGATTTAACAATAGACAAAGCATAAATATTATTGAGGGTATTAAACAAAAAATGAGGGTTGATCTGGGATTTTAGCAACTTCATTTCAGTCTCTAGTTTTTCCTTTTGAAATTTCATCGCTTCCTTTTCCCTTATTTCAGCAAGTCCTGCAGTTTTATATAAACTAGAAATAACCACAGCAACCAAATAAGGGAAAATCCTCCATGTTCTGTATCCTAAAATTTCCCAAAAAGATTCACTTTTCCTAATTCTATTTAAACGTCTTCCAGAAGATTCTATTCCAACCCATTCATAAAAATATGGACTAGCTTCTGATACTATATAGCTGGTGAGAAAAATGCAAGAAATAATCAAAATCGAATAATTAAAGTATTTCTTATTGAGGAAAAATCTTGGGAGGAAAAAATGAATATTAAGGAGTACCAGAAAAATCTGTCCGGCAACCAAAGGAATGGCTTTGCCAAGGCCACCATCAAAAGGTTCTCCATTTCCTAAAAGAAATGCAAAAGCAAACCAAATTACTACCCATAAAAAAATTGAACCAGCTATTCCTTTAAAATCAATTCTCTGTTCCATAATTGGTAATAATAAATATTGATTTTTTTATTTACAGATTCTTTTCAATGAAACATAAAACTATCTCAATGAAATACGAAAAAAATATTGGTAGAGAAATAATGGCAGTTCATTGAAAACTTTATAATAATTGATTAAAATGGTGGTAATTGCATCTTATTAAAATTAAATCAATGAAATCATTATATGTTTTAATGGTAATGTTTTTAGGCTTTGCTTTAAATGGTCAAAAAATTACAGGCACTTTAATTGATAACGAAACTAAAGAACCTTTAAGTGGGGCACACTTACAACTTTTAAAATTATCAGACTCTACTCTAACTGACCATATTTCTGATGTCTTTGGAAAATTTTCCATAGAACGTGTTAAAAAAGGAAACTACATTTTAGAGGTATCCTATATTGGATTTGATAACTTAAAAAAAGAGCTTTCTGTAAATGGAGATTTAGAATTAGGATCTTTAGCACTCGTTTCAACAACCATTCAAATGGAAGGAGTTGAGGTAAAAGGAGAATCGATAATGGCAGTGCAAAAAGGTGATACCACACAATTTAATGCAGCAGCTTTTAAAACTAATCCTGATGCCACCACGCAGGATCTTTTAAAAAAAATACCTGGGGTTCGAGTAGAAAACGGGCAAGTTCAAGCTCAAGGAGAACAAGTACAAGAAGTTTTAGTAAATGGTAAACCTTTTTTTGGCAATGACCCTAGAACCGCATTGCAAAATATACCAGCTGATGTAGTTGATCAAGTCCAGATATTTGATCAGCAAAGTGAACAAGCTAAATTTACCGGTTTTTCTACTGGAGAAACATCAAAAACCATTAATATCATTACTAGAAGAAATATGAATAATGGCAGTTTTGGCAGATTTTATGGAGGCATGGGAGATCAAGGAGTATATAAAGTTGGAGGCAACTACAATAAATTTAAAGGCGATACTAAAATAAGTTTGCTAGGAATGTCGAATAATATTAATCAACAAAATTTTTCAAGTGAAGACCTATCTGGGGTTATGGCTGGTTCAGGAGGAGGTGGAAGAAGAGGTAGCTGGAGAGGTGGGGGTGCCGCAAGAGATTTTTTAGTAGGCCAACAAAATGGGATCATAACCACCCATGCATTAGGTGTAAATTACAATGACAAATGGGGTAATAAAGTAGATGTATCGGGTAGTTATTTTTTCAACAATACCTTGAACGATGCTTTTGTTATTACCAATAGGCAGTTTATTGAGGAAACTTCAGAGATAAATCCAGTTTACGCAGAGCGATCAACTACACAATCAAACAATACCAATCACAGATTTAATCTAAGATTAGATTATAAAATTAATGACCAAACTTCGATTTTATATACACCAAGGTTATCCTTTCAAACAAATGATGGAAACAATCAGATTATTGGTGGCACATCGATTGGGAATTTATTTGTAAACAGCTCTGATTATGATTTTAATGCAGATTTGAATAGCATGGATTTTTCCAATGAATTATTAATTAGACATAAACTAAAAAAAGAAGGAAGAACGATATCTCTTAGAATCACTGGAGGCAATAATACCAATAATGGAAATTCTTATTTATTATCTGAAGTCATTGGTCAAATTCAATCAGATACTTTAGATCAATTAAGTAGATTAAATTCTGGTGCATGGAATATAGGGACAGATTTATCTTATACTGAACCGTTAGGAGAAAAAAGTATGTTACAATTGAGCTACCGAATGAATGCTTCTTTTGACGATTCAGATAAGAAAACGTTTGATTACTATGTGATTAATAATGATTACAGTGATTTTAACTCTTATTTATCTAATGTATTCACTTCAGATTACATCTACCATAGGTTTGGCAGTAGTTACAGATTAAATGGAGAAAAGTCTAATTTCAATATTGAATTAGAGGGTCAAATTGCCAATCTAGATAACCTACAAAGTTTTCCTTTAGAAGATAATATTCAACGAAATTTTATAAATATTCTACCCTCATTTTCTTATAGATATAATTTAAGTAGAACACAAAATTTGAGAGTTTTCTATCGAACTAGCACTAACCCACCCAGTTTGACGCAATTACAAGAAGTAATAGATAACAGCAACCCTTTAAGACTTACAACTGGTAATCCAAATTTAAAACAACAATATCAACATCGGTTATTCACTAGGTACTCTAACTCTAACGTCGAAAAATCCACTTTCTTTTTTGCATTTTTAAGTGGAAGTTATACCAGCAATTATATTGCAAATAATACTTATTTAGCTCGTCAAGACACCCTTTTGACAGGTTCCATTTTACTACAGCAAGGTGGTCAGTTAATTAAGCCAATTAATATGGAAGAGGCCTCATGGAATGTTCGTGCTTATTTCACCTATGGAATGCCCTTAAGATTCATAAAATCTAATTTAAACTTGACTTCTTCTATTAACTATAGTCAAAACCCAGGTATTATCAATGAAAGAGTAAACTTGGCCAATACCGTAGGAATAACTTTAGGGACTAGTCTAAATAGTAATATTAGTGAGAAAGTGGATTTTAATATTGGTACAAATCTAAATATTAATACGGTTTCTAATTCAGTAAATTCTAGATTGGATAATACGTATTACATACATACCACAAACCTAGGATTAAATTGGATTTTTGGAAAAGGGTTTGTTTTTAGAACAGATTTGTTTCACAATTCCTATAACGGCTTAGAAGAAACATTCAATCAAAATTACCTTTTGGTTAATATGGGTATTGGAAAGAAGTTTTTAAAGGATCAAAGAGGAGAATTGAGACTGGATATTTTTGATTTATTAAATCAAAATACCAGTATCTCTAGAAATGTAACAGAGGTTTATTTAGAAGATGTGCAAAGTGCCGTTTTACAACAATACTTCATGTTGTCTTTTACCTTTAACCTTCGAAAATTCAATGGACAACCTACGCAAGGAAGATCTGAAAGTGGGTTTGGTGGTCCTTATCGAATGAATCGAACGTCAAGGGGATATTAGGAAGATAGTGACTGCAATCCTACATCTCTAGTTTCAAAATCTCTAAAATCTACTTGACTCACTCCACTTATGCCTTGTTCTGCCATGTATACCCCATATATGGTATCTACCGCCGCCATGGTAAGTTTATTATGAGTAACAATAATGAATTGGGAGTCCTTAGAGAATTTTTTAATAATCTTATTAAATTTAAAAATATTGGCATCATCTAGAGGAGCATCGACTTCGTCAAAAATACAAAACGGAGCAGGTTTTAGTAAGTAGAGGGCGAAAAGTAGTGCTATTGCTGTCAGTGTCTTTTCTCCCCCAGAAAGTTGATTAATGGTTTGAGGTCGTTTACCTTTTGGTTTAGCAATTATTTCAATTGAAGATTCTAGAGGGTTATCTGGTTGTGTTAAAATTAAATCACAATTATCGTCCTCGGTAAATAAAGATCTAAACACCTCAATGAAATAAAGTCTGGCTTTTTCGAAAGACTCGATAAACTGTGAAGTGGCAGAAGTTTCAATTTCCTTTATAGTTTCCATTAAATCCTCTTGAGCTGCAATGATATCGCTCTTTTGTTGATCGATGGTATCATATCTATCTTTCATTTCATCGAATGCCTCAACTGCTAGCGGATTTATTTCCCCATAATTATCCAATCTGTTTTTAAGTTGATCTACTCTAACAATAATTTTTTCAATTTCTTGAATTTCAGGAACTTCAACATTAATAAGGTCATTAATATCTTTTTGAAATTCAATTTTCACCCGTTGAGCTATTGAACTTATTTCATATTGAAGGCTGGATAATTTTTCTTTTAACTGATTTATTAGAATTTGAGCATCTTGCCTCTTTCTATTAAGAGATCTAACGGATTCTTCTTTTTCGTTAATCCCAGATTTAGCTTTAAAATAATGCTGTTCTGCTTGAGACAAATCTTTTTCCAAGTTAGTCTTACTTGTATAGGCTAAAGAGAGTTTTTGTTCAATCTTTACTTCTTCATCATTACCTGTAGAAAGTTTTTCTATAGCTAGTTCTTTTTCTTTTTCAAGCTTAGTTTTAGTAAATTCAATTTCTTCAACCTGCTTTTCTTTGAAATTTAATTCTTGTTGGAGGTTTGAGACTTTATTTTGTTGTTGAATAAATGCTATTTTATTTTGATTAAAATCTGAGGATGCTTGACTTAATTGTTCAGAAAAACTCTTAAATAAAGAGTCATTTTTTCCGATTTCGTCTTTTATACTTGAGATCTTTGACTGTGATGTGAAAAGTTTTTCCTCAAGAATATTAATTTTTTCCTTTATTAATTTCGTTTCTTCTGTAACAAATTTAATCCTGGCAGTTTTCTCATTCCTTTGTTTGTCCGCATTATCTAAAGTGGCTTTAGTAGTTGCATAATCCAGATTTAATTGATTTAAGATTCCCAAGAGCTCATCTTTACTTTCTCTGTTTTCGTTTTTCTTTAATCCTTCTAAAACTGATTTGATAGCCACCAACTGGTTACTTAATTCAGCAGCTTTTTGTTCTTCTTTTACAATTGCCTTTTCAAGAATTTCAATACTTCTTTTTCGTCCAATTTTTTTTCCTTCAAATAATCCTATGGAGCCACCAGAAACGATATACTTACCTCTGATCCAATTTCCTTTTGGAGATAGTAATATTACATCTTCTTCCACTGGTTCCTTGCTAGGAAAATCATTATTGCCCAATACAACTCCATTTAGCAAATAATGAAATAATTTTTCATGTTTAGGAGAAACTTGTATTTTTTCCATGGCAGTAATTTCTCCAGAAAAAAAGGGAGCATTGGATTCGAAATTATTAAAAGCCTCGAGGATAAAAAAGTTAGCCTTCCCTTTTTGAGCTTGACCTAATAATTTTATGCCAGCTACTGCATCATCAATTGAATCCACCACAAAGAAATTGAGATATTGTTCTAAATAATTTTCTATGGCAGTACGATAAGGTTCTTCGACATATATTAAGTCGGATAATAAGGGTGGCTTTTTTGACCAACTACTATTTAAAAATTTTATTGAATCTGGAAATCCCTCCAAATTCTCTACCATGCTTTTGGTTAATTCTAATTCATTTTTTTTCGCATCTATTCTTCGGTTAGTTGTGGCTAATTGTTCTGCAATAACATCGTATTCTTGTAAGGAAATCTCAATTTTTTGCTTTCTTTTTTCTTCGGAATCCTGGATGAAATTTAATTCCTTTTCTTTCTCTATCCTTTGTTTTTCAAAATTTTCCAACCTGATTCGAAAAGCAGCTTCCTCATCACTCTGGGAAGCCAAAGATTCTTCCAGGCGAATATTTTCTTGATCTAGACTCGAAATTTTACTAAATAAAATAGCTTTTTCAGTTTCAGCCTCAATAATTATTTTTTCGAGTTTTTCTTGCTCCTGTGTCCATTGATCAAGACCTCCTTTAATATTTTGATGGGCCTCTCTTCGCTCATTTAATAACTTTTCAGATTCTTCAAGTAAAATCTCCAATTCTTGTTCTCTTCTTTTTTCCTGGTTTATCGAGGTGGATACCGCATCAATTTCAGCACTTATTTTTGATAATTTATCTTTAAATCCATTCAATTCTGAATCAGCTCTTTCTAATGTTTGAGACGCGTAATTCTTCTGTTGTTTGAGAATTTGTTTGTCATTCTCTAGTGATCTAATGGTTCCATTTAATTCATTTAATTCTTTTTGTTTGGAAGAAAGATGTTGTTCCTCCAAAAGATTAGAGCTTTTAGCCTTTTGTATTTGGGCATCAACTTCATTTATTTGAACTTCAATAGCTGAATATGCATCTGTTTCCCGATTAATTTGTGCTTTCAGGTTCTTATATTGATCACGTAATTCGACAACTTTAAAATGAGCAAGTTGGATGCTTAAATTTTTATAATCACTCTTTAGGGAAAAATATTTTTTTGTTCTACTGGCTTGCTTTTCTAGTGTTTTTAAATTTCCTTCTATTTCGAATAATAAATCCGCCACCCGCTCCAAATCTTCATTTGTTTTATTTAATCTATTTATAGCTTCCTTTTTCCTGAGCTTGTACTTGGAAACCCCTGCAGCTTGCTCGAACATCTTTCTTCTAGAATTATCCTTATCATTTAGGATATCCTCTACCATTCCTAACGCAATTATTGCATAAGAATTAGAACCAATGCCTGTATCGAGGAATAAGGACGTTATGTCTTTAAGTCTGCAGTTAACACCATTAAGTTGATATTCGCTTTCACCTGATCTATACAGTATTCTAGAAATGGTAATGGTATTATATTCAGTAGGAAGAAAATTTTTGGTGTTTTCAAAAGTTAGGGAAACCTGTGCTAAACCTCCAGATTTTCTTTTATTGGTACCATTAAAGATAACATTAGACATCTGATCAAGCCTCAACTCTTTACTTTTTTGTTCTCCGAGCACCCATCTAATAGCATCTACTATATTAGATTTACCAGAACCATTGGGACCTACAATTCCAATTACATCTTCATCAAAGTGAATAACCGTTTCGGTTGCAAAGCTTTTAAAACCCTTTATATCTAGTCTGATCAATCGCATTTTAAAAATCCTGATTTTATCAATCAATTCTTTTGGCTAGATTTCTCTTTTTTCTATCGTGATGCCTTTCGCAATAATCATTTAAAAGAGCAACTTTTGCCGAAGGCATTTCTAATTTATTATATAATCCTCTTATTTGCCTTTGTCTTAAAGCCTCAAAAAGGGATACCGCACAAGCTACAGATATATTTAAACTCTTCACCATCCCCATTTGGGGTATAACTATATTATGGTCGCAATATTTTAATGTTTTGGCAGAAATTCCATCCTTTTCATTACCAAAGACGATGGCAAATGAGTGAGATAAATCTTTAGTATAAATACTTTCTGCAGATTTTTCCAAATGGGTAGCATAAACAGTTTGATATTTAGAACGAACTACTTCCATACATTTATCAGTATCTGTATAAAAATTAATATCAACCCATTTGCGAGCACCCGAATTCGACTTGCCTGCGACTTTGAGGTGAGATGTATATAATTCAGGTTCGTTGTATAAAACGTAAATTTCACTGATTCCAACTGCATCGCAACTCCTTAAAACGGCACCAATATTATGGGGATCGTGAACATTTTCAAGAACCACAGTCATATCCAACTGTCGCTTTTGGACAACAGTTGTGAATCTTTTTACTCTTTGATCTGTCATTTTCTTCATCGAGTACCGGTTAAAACTAATTGACTTTGACGAACTCGTAATCTGAGAATTTCAAGATATTTAAGTAGGTATTTTCCCATTTAATTATTTCCGATATACCATTTTCATTTGGTCTATAAATTGGATTGAACTCAAAACTTGTATGAATCCCTTCGAAGGAAAAATGATCCAAAAATTTATAAAATTTAGTACCAAATTCTAAAAGTAATGGGATAAAAAACCTTCCCAAATCATACCCTATATAGGTTTCGTTAGTAGGTAAAAAACCGGACTGGGTGTAATAATTATTTCTGAAATCCACGAAATCCTTATGTTCTTCATTAAGGAAAAAACTACTAGTTATATGTACGTTTAATTTTTGATAGTAAGAGTAATCAATATGTTCATAATCTTTCCATTGAGGCATGCCAAATACTACATAATCGGTGGAATCACTCTGCAATTGAGATAAATTCCTTAAAATAGACAGAATATAGGATTCATTAGTCCAAGCAGGTATCATAACAGCCAAGGTGTCATTTCTATCAATCATTTCAATAGCGAGATCAAAATCTGGAGCTAAAATGGCTGTATCAGGTAGGATATAAGTGTCAAGAGGTTCTATTCCCAAAGAATCATTCATTATGGCATACTCGGATTGAAGTATATTTATTGCATTCTTTTCTTGAATATCCTCGAATCCAATTACCAAAATTTGTTGAGCAGAATAGGTTCTAAGAATATATTTTAACTGATTTTGAAAATGGACTTCTAGACTAGGATTTAATTTAATAAAGGTTTCGTTCTGACCAACTACGTCTCCTCCCCCACTGTATGGAGAAATAAACGGAATATCGGATTCCATTGTAAACTGATTCATTTTTTCAACATTGACACTTCGATAAGGGCCAATTATAAGTTGTGGAATATTATCTATCTCGGAAAGTTTCTTAGTTAGAATATTAGGATTGGCCTCTGTATCAATTACGCTTAAAGAAATTTTAGAAGAACTGGGAAGTTCTTTATTTAAAGCCATTTTGAGACCATTGTAAAAGTGAAAAGACCATTCAGTTAACCTGTTATTGAAGTTAATATCCGTATTGGAAAATCTGCTGGTAAAAAATGGTAAATAAAGATTCAGATTATATTGGTCTAATATTTCAGAATTTTCTCGATATAGTTTTAATTTAATGATTTCACTCCCTGTAAGGGGTGGAGGATCTAGTAATGGGCGAACCACTTCAGCTGGTATGAACTTCCATTCAACCGTATCAATGTCTTTTTGAAATACGGGCTTATTGTCAATATTTTGTATAGTTTCCCCTTTCTTAACGTTTTGACCTTTGTTTGTGATATTTTTGGTAGTAGAACAAGCTAAAGTAAATAACAAAAACCCAAAAACTAAAATTTTATTCCCACTCAATTGTCGCCGGTGGTTTGGTACTAATATCATATACAACCCTATTTATCCCCTTTACATTATTAATAATATCATTTGAAATATCAGCTAGTAATTCGTAAGGCAGTGGACTCCACTCAGCTGTCATGCCGTCTTTTGAATTTACCGCCCTCAATGCAACTGCTTGCTCATAGGTCCTTTCATCTCCCATAACTCCAACGGTTTGAACTGGAAGTAAAATAACGCCAGCTTGCCATACCTTATCATACCAACCACTTTTCTTAAGATGTCTAACATAAATAGCATCCGCTTCTTGAAGAATAGCTACTTTTGACGCAGTAATATCCCCTAAAATTCTAATACCTAATCCTGGTCCAGGAAATGGGTGTCTATTAAGAATCTCCGGTTTAATTCCCAGGCTCTTGCCCACTTCACGTACTTCATCTTTAAATAGTAATCTCAATGGTTCTACCAAATTAAGATTAAGTTTTTCAGGTAATCCACCAACATTGTGATGAGATTTTATTGTAACTGAAGGACCATGTACAGAAACGGATTCTATGACATCCGGATAGATAGTTCCTTGACCCAGCCATTTGATTGAACCATATCGAGAGGACAAGTCCTTCGCTGTACGATCGAAAACATCAATGAAAGCTTTTCCAATGGCTTTACGCTTTGCCTCCGGATCACTTAATCCTTTCAAAGCACCATAAAATGTATCCTTAGCATCTACACCAATAATATTGAGACCTAAGTCTTTATAATCATTCAATACTTCTTCATATTCATTTTTCCGTAAAAGACCATTATCAACGAAAATACAGGTGAGATTTTTGTGAATAGCTTTTTCAAGAAGTACTGCTGCAACTGTAGAATCTACCCCTCCGGATAAACCCATTACCACATGATCATTTTTTAATTGGGCTTTTAATTCTTCAACAGTAGTGTTTATAAAAGATTTAGGGGTCCAACTTGGGATGCATCCAGCTATTCCTATAACAAAATTTTTTATTAACTGAACCCCATTTAGGCTGTGGGTAACCTCAGGATGAAACTGCAAACAATAGACTGGAAAATCAAAATATTCTTTAGATGCCTTAAAAGCTGCAACTTCTATAGAATGGGTGCTGGCTATGATTTCAAATTCTGGAGGAACTGATTGAATAGTATCTCCATGAGACATCCACACTTGACTATTGGGAGGAATACTCTTGAACAATTCATCTTGGTCATTAAATGCCGATAAATTGGCTTTACCATATTCTCTTGTAGCTGATTTTGCAACAGCTCCGCCAAATTCTTTGGCAATATATTGAGCACCATAACAGATTGCCAAAACGGGTTTAACACCTAAAATGGCTTTTAAATCAGTTTTTAACGCAGAGTCATCAGTAACTGAAAAAGGACTTCCAGATAAAATCACTCCTTTAATCTCATTATTAAGCTTAGGAATGTTATTAAAAGGCACTATTTCACTGTATACATCTAGCTCCCTAACCCGCCTTGCAATAAGTTGGGTGTATTGAGAACCAAAATCAATAATGAGAATCTTTTCCATAAATTTAAATATAACACTATTAATCGATGAGTCCTCTACCCTCTTTTTTTATAACTCCTTGGTTTTGTAATTTTTTTAGTAATCTGTCTAAAATCCCATTAATAAAATCACGACTCTTGTCTGTACTATACATTTTTGAAATTTCGACATATTCGTTGAGCGTCACTTTGGTAGGAATAGATGGAAAGTGAATAAATTCAGCCAATGCCATTTTAATTAGTAACATATCAATAATAGCTACTCTATCAGCATCCCAATTTTGTAAATTTGGAATAATAATTTCTTTTAATTGATTATCGGTTGCCATTACATTTTCCAATAAGGCCTGCCCAAAATACTGAGTAGCCTCAGGATCTGGTCTAAACTGATTAATGTATCCAGAATCAATAGGTAATGCTTTGATAGTCTTTTTAATCGCACCAATAACTAAAGATTGATCGTCAATCCAATTATTAAAATTATCTTCTATTATATCAATGCAATTTTCATGACTAACGGTATACTTAAAAAGTTTGAGTAAAATTTCTTTATGATCCTCATTTTCTGTTTTATCCAAACTTAAGTATTGCAGATATTCTTTAGATGATTTACTAAATTCTTGATAAAGGATTCTAATGGTATCTATGGTAATGATTTGATTGAGGTGAGCATCATTGAATAATTTTTTTAAGTCTTGATTATTTTCAATAGAAGAAATCAATTCATTATCACCTAATTTTCCAATAAAATCTAAATCCTCAGCTGTAGGCCTAAATTTAGATTTTCTATTCTCTTCCTCGATAATCGCATATTTAGCAACTCTAAAAAATATGTATAAAACAAAAATATATAAATCAAAAGAGGATGCAATTTTACTCCTATAGGATTTAATAATAAGGTCTTTATCTGAAACATTAGTTGTGCTCATAGAATACAAGGCCTGCATTACCTTAATCCTTACATTTCTTCTACTCAACATAAACTTTCTTAATTCCTATTGGAGTAAATATTTGTTTTTAACCTCCTCGAATGACGGCAGTTTACTAATATGCCATTTTTGCATTACCACACCATCCTTAAGAAGCACTACTCCTGGATTTGATCTTACTATAGTTTTTAATAAAATATCATCACCTAAATAGAAAGGATAATTGAATTCTGTTGAATTTTTAAAATTATTAATTCGATCTTCAGCACTAAAACTAGTCACAGCAAAAACGTTTATTCCCTCTCTATTGCCCTCGTCAACAAAAGGTTTTAGGTTTTCTGTCCATTTGTTTAGATAATCCATTTTCCAATTATATTCCTCATTTCCTTTTTTTTCCTCCTTTAGTTTGTAAGCAACTACCATTAAAGCATAACCAGGGTTATCCAATATTTCATCGGTTACAGAATAACCATCCAGGGAACTCAAATCAAAATCACTGATTTTTGTGATAGGAATCGAAGGTTCAGATTTAATTTGGTAATAAGACCATTCATCAGATGGATATTTGGCATAATCTGCCATAAATTGATCAAATGGCAAGGTGATTTTTTGACCCGTTTGCTGATTTTCTAAATCATAGGCAATAACTTGAACAGCTTCCATTGCTGCCTGCTCTTCGGCTTTTTTAGTTTTTATATCAGTTCCAACTTTAAATGGTCTAAAATCTAAATGTGGAATATCCCAAACATAATTGCTCATACAATACAGTAACAATAAAGGCAATGCCACAATCGCAATCATATTTCTTTTTTTATCATCGAAATATTGATGCATTTTTTCCTGATAATAAATAAAAATCAAAGCAGGAATCATTAGAAAGATATCTTTTAGAAAGGAAACTTTGGGTTCCAACTTAATAAAATCACCGAAACAGCCGCAATCGGTAACTTTCATATTGGTAGATACATAAGGCCCCCATTCTGAAAATCTAAAAAAGTTGGTGCTTTCAGGAACATAACCTGTTAAATAGGTAAATCCAGTAAGAAAGGTAAAAAATAGCATCATTGAAAAGAAGGCCCAAACAGTAAATTTAATTCTGCCTCCAATCAATAAAAGAATGCCAAGTACAATTTCAAAAATTATGGTAAACACGGAAAAGGCGATAGCATATTCAGCCATTTCAGGAAATAATGGTGCTAAGAAATCAAACCAAGTTCCAGAAAAGGTTGACTCAAATTCAGCAAAATACTGTTCCATTTTATAAGCGGTTCCTAAAGGATCAATGGCTTTGACCCAGCCACTGAAAACAAATAAGGCCCCAGCAAAATTTTGTACATAGGTAACCCCTAGATTTTTAATATTCTTAAATATGAAATAATTAAGACCAGTTAAACCTACTGCAACTGCAGCAATGTAAGTCATTAAAGAAATTAAACTCATGATTCCTTGATTTTTAATCCATCAATTTAATCAATGCAAAAACAGCATAGTTGATTATATCAAAATAATTGGCATCAGTCCCCTCAGAAATAATAGTCAACCCATTGTGGTCTTCAATTTGCTTGATTCGTAATATTTTCATCAAAATCAAGTCAGTCATCGATGAAATCCTCATATCCCTCCAGATTTCACCATAGTCATGATTTTTATTAATCATTAATTTTTTGGCCTCTTCAAAAATAGAATAAAAAAGATTTTCCACCTGATTATGATCTAACTCCAAAGGTGCCTCTTCTGGAAGTCTCATTTGAATGATGGCGAGAATACTATAATTGATGATTCCAACAAATTCAGATGCCACAGAGTCATCTATTATTTGCTTTCTTTTATTTTCAATTGTTCTGATTCTAGAAGCTTTAATATAGATTTGATCCGTAAGAGAAGGTAGTCTCAGAATTCGCCATGCAGTGCCATAATCCTTGGTTTTTGTCAAAAAGGTATAGGCACATTCTTCAATTATTTTATCGTATTGAAACAAGGTTTGTTCCAAGGCTTTATTTTTGCGACAAATATAACTTTTTTAGTTCAATGGAAGATATTTACCATACGCTGGTTAAAGAATCTACTTTTTATCTAAAAGAAAAGGGTAGTAAATTTTATGGCTACGCTTTTCCCATTGAATCTATTGAAGATTTTGAAACCAGATTAGACCACATTAGAAAAGAACATCATAAAGCATCTCATCATTGCTTTGCCTATAAATTAGGTGACCAAAACCTATTATACAGATCTTCTGATGACGGTGAGCCTTCTGGAACGGCAGGTTTACCTATTTTAGGTCAAATTGATAGTTTTGGATTAACTGATATAGCAATAATCGTCGTCAGATATTTTGGAGGAACCAAATTAGGAGCTTCTGGATTGATAAAAACTTATCGCCTTACGGCAAAAGAAACATTAAATCAATCGGATATCGTCCAGAAAATTAGATATCAATCTTATCTTTTTAAGTTTGAATACCTCCATTTAAATAAAGTAATGAGTTACATTAAAGAAAAACAGATTGAAATTATTCAACACATTATGACTAACGAAGCCCAAATCACGGTAGCAATACCTCAAAGTCAGGCCAATCAAATTATTATTGAATTAAAAGCACATCTTGTAAATGATTTTATTGAAAATATCGAATATGATTCTGAGGTAAATGGATTTAAAATTGAACAAATCAATAAATACTGAAATCTTTAGATATCATTCCATTACACCAATATTCATGACTGCCATTTTGTCTTTAACTGCAGTTTATTTCGTAAATTTGCACATCTATTTCACTAGCCTTTTTTGAAATTTAACCGTTGTAATGCAAAATTTAGAAGAAAAAAAAGAATTAAATTATAATAGTTCCGTGAATACAGATTCTCTCAAGAATAATCCATATGATTACAACGGAAAGGTTTACGAAAAAACCAATCTCATGGCTAATCATCCTAACGAAAAAAGATTTTATATCGAATCCTATGGATGCCAAATGAATTTCAGTGATTCAGAAATTGTAGCCTCGATTTTAGCTCAAGAAGGTTATGCTGCAACCAGCCAATTGAATGAGGCTGACTTAATTTTAATCAATACCTGTTCCATTAGAGAAAAAGCAGAAGATACAGTTAGAAAAAGGCTCAGAATATTTGATTTGGTCAAGAAAGAAAAACCAGGAACTTTAGTAGGGGTACTAGGTTGTATGGCTGAAAGATTAAAGGAAAAATTATTAGAACAGGAGAAACTAGTAGATTTAGTTGTAGGACCAGATGCCTATAGATCCCTTCCAGAATTAATTAGCTCAGCATCCTATGGAGAAAAAGGAGTTAATGTCTTTCTATCAAGAGAAGAGACTTATGCTGATATAAGTCCTTTACGATTGGATAGCAATGGAGTGTCAGCCTTCATTTCTATAATGCGCGGTTGCGATAATATGTGTTCTTTTTGTGTAGTTCCATTCACTAGAGGAAGGGAAAGAAGTAGGAATGCATTTAGTATTGTTGCAGAATCATCTGAACTATTTGATAGAGGCTTCAGGGAAGTTACTCTATTGGGTCAAAATGTAGATTCCTACAAATGGGTAAATCCTGAAACGGATGAAACGGTTTCTTTCGCAGATTTACTAAAAATGGTTGCACAAGTAAATCCTTTATTGAGAGTAAGATTCAGTACATCTCATCCTAAAGACATGACAGATGAAGTTTTATTTGCTATGTCAGCATATCCTAATATTTGCAGATATATTCATCTACCTGTACAATCTGGAAACAGTCGAGTGCTGAAACTCATGAATAGAACCTACGATAGAGAATGGTATATGAATAGAGTAAAAGCTATAAGAAATATAATTCCTGATTGTGCTATTTCATCAGATATTATTGCAGGATTTTGTACTGAAACAGAAGAAGAACATAAAGATACTTTATCTATGATTGAATGGGCAAAATACAGTATGTCTTATATGTTTTATTACTCCGAAAGACCTGGAACATTGGCAGCAAAAAAATATGAGGACGATATTCCTGAACCTGTTAAAAAAAGAAGGCTACAAGAAATAATAGACTTACAAACCACCATTTCTTTAGATCATAACCAAAAGGATTTGGGGAAAGTCTTTGAAGTACTTGTCGAAGGGTTCTCTAAAAAAGATAAAAATGACTTAAAAGGAAGGAATTCTCAAAATAAAATGATGGTATTTCCCAAAAAAGAGGGAGTAAAAGCAGGAGATTATGTTTTGGTAAAATGTAATCGAGTAACCAGTGCAACGCTTATCGGAGAAATTATAGGATAAAATGAGTCAAAACTTGCAGCATATTAAGCAAAGATTTGGAATAATTGGAGGGTCTCCATTATTGGATAGAGCGCTAAGTACTGCTGTAAGAGTGGCTGCAACTGACTTAACGGTATTAATCAGTGGAGAGAGCGGGGTTGGAAAAGAAGTTTTTTCCAAAATTATTCACGCATTAAGCCCGAGAAAACATAATAATTTTATCGCCATTAATTGTGGTGCTATTCCCGAAGGAACCATTAATTCAGAGCTTTTCGGGCATGAAAAAGGGGCATTCACGGGAGCAACTAGTGAAAGAAAGGGATATTTCGAGACCTCTGATGGAGGAACAATTTTTTTGGACGAAATTGGTGAAATGCCCCTAGATACTCAGGCTTTTCTTCTGAGGGTTTTGGAATCTGGCGAATTCATGCGAGTGGGATCTTCTACAACTCAAAAGACGGATGTTAGAATAATAGCAGCTACCAATGTCAACTTAGAGGAATCCATAAAAAAAAATAAATTTAGGGAAGATTTATTCTATCGATTGAATACCGTACCCATTCAGGTTCCTGCATTAAAAGATAGAAAGGAAGATATCTATATTTTGTTTAGAAAATTTGTTTTAGATTTTTCTGAAAAATACAGAATAGAGCCTATTCAAATTGATGGGCCATCTAGACAATTATTAGAACAGTATGCATGGCCAGGTAATATTAGAGAACTCAAAAATTTTGCGGAACAAGTTTCCATTCTATCTGAGAAAAGAAGTCTTAATCTAGAAGAATTGGTTAAAATTTTTCCGAACTTAACTAAGCGCAATTTACCAGTCTTATCATCTAAAGACGATACCAATCATGGAGATAGTGGTATGCAGGAAAGGGAAATTTTATACAAACTATTGTTTGATATGAAAAAAGACCTAAATGACTTAAAAGGGTTAGTATTTGAATTAATTCAAAACAATGATTTAGAAGTCTCCAATCATAACGCTTTTAAAAGCCTTGCCGCACCTGATTATGACAATTTACCATCCAATCCAAAAGAATCAGAAACGATTACCGAGGAAAACCATATAGCTCCTGCTAAACCAATAATTTTGGATACCAATTTCGATAATATGGAAGTTGTTGAAGAAAGTTTGTCTATTGAGGAAAACGAAAAAGAGCTGATTAAAAAAGCGCTAAAAAAACATGAAAATAGAAGAAAAGATGCGGCAGAAGATCTAGGGATATCAGAAAGAACCCTTTACAGGAAAATCAAACAATATCATTTATGAAGTATTTGAGCGTCATCTTTCTTTTAATTGGTCTACAAGGGTGCTATTCATTCAGTGGAATAAGTATTGACCCAGAAGTAAAAACTTATTATGTGCATCCTTTTACGGATAATACAGATAATTCCCTCCCAAATTTAGCTCAAAATATGGGAGAAAACCTCAAGGAAAAAATTAGAACCGAATCCCGCTTAATATTTTCAGATTATGAACCTGATTTGGAATTCAAAGGAGTTATTGTTAGCTATAAAATTAGTTCAGAAGCTCCACGTCCAGGGGAAATTACGGCTATTAATAGATTGACCATCGTAACCGCAATTGAATATCTCGATAACAAAGATGAGGATAAAACTTGGAAGCGGAATTTTCAGTTTTTTTATGATTTTCCTTCAGACACGGATTTTGCCTCGGTTCAAGACCAAGCCATCGAGACTATTACAAAACAAATTATGGAAGATGTATTTAATGCGGCATTTACCAATTGGTAGAAAAAAAGGGAAATAAAATGATTTATTTCCCTGCTGTGGGTGGAAGACGGGATTTGAACCCGCGACCTCTGGAACCACAATCCAGCGCTCTAACCAGCTGAGCTACAACCACCAT